>JAUMYD010000068.1 GCA_030528765.1 Bacillota bacterium | reverse complement strand
AGCAACCAGCAGACCGCTTGTTACCAGGGGCAGGATCAGGCCTATCTCAATGACAGCTATCTCTGCAGTGATGCCCTGTCTACAGAGAAGCATGTGAGCGCGGCTTACAACACCTGCATTTTCGAGTTCAGGGATCAGAATGTCCGCAATGCCCTGAACCATCTGCAGAAGGAAGAACAGCAGCATGGCAAGATGGTTTATGATTATATGTCTGCCAACGGCATGTACAACTAAGCTTCAGCCGAGTGAAGAAAGGAGCTGTTATCCCCATGGATAGCAGCTCCTTTCTTGTTTGTGTGGGGAGCCGTGAAAAGCCGCAGCCCTGTTTCGGTCGGGGAGCCGAGATTTTCCCGGAAGAGGGGTCGATCTCGGCGGGAAAGGGTAGGCTTGGCGGCTGGGGCGCAAAGCCTTTTGGCGGCAGAAAGGCAGACGCTTTCCCTTGGGGTTCCTCGGAGACTGAGCCTGGTGGAAATATAGCTTTCGGCAGAGCGCAAAAGAGCCCGGAAAACGATTTTCCCCGGAAGGCAGGCAGCTGCTGATAGAAAAACGCCTCCTCTCCGGCCTGCCGGGCCGAAGAAAGAGGCGGCTTCTCCTTATTCATATTTTTTCAAAGGAAAACAATGGTCTGCCCGGGCTTTATATCGGAATCTCGGCCTCTGCCTGCTGCAGAAGCTGCTGCAGATCCGGGGGCAGGGGGGAGCGAATCTCCAGCTCTTCCCCGGTGACAGGCTGGCGGAAACGAAGGACAGCACAATGCAGGGCATGGCGCCCGATCAGCTCTGTGCTGCCGCCGTAAAGGCTGTCCCCTGCCAGTGGATGCCCCAGATGAGCCAGATGGGCGCGAATCTGATGGGTACGCCCGGTCAGCAGCTTCAGCTGCAGCCATGAATGACCATTTGGCCCCAGCTCAGGGAAGCTCTGTAAAAGCCGGAAACGGGTCTGGCTGGGCTGCCCGGCTGGGTCTACGCGCCGCCGGATGGTGGTGCCGGGAATGCGTAGCAGGGGAGCATCGATCAACCCTTCTTCCGCAGCCAGCAGACCTTCTGCCAGCGCAAGATAGTCTTTGTCTACATCACCGCTGAGCAGGGATGCTGCCAGCTTTGTTTTTGCGATCAGGCAGGCGCCGGTGGTGTTGCGATCCAGCCGCCCCACCGGGCGGAAAAGCTGCCGGGGGTAGCGGGCCGCGCAGAAATTGGCCAGCGCATCGTCAAAGCCCTTTCCCGCCGGGTGTACCAGCATATCCGCGGGCTTATCCAGCACCACAAGGTCCTCATCCTCATAGAGAATGGGGATGTTCAGCTTCGGGTTGGGGATCAGCGGCGGGGCCTGATCCTCCAGACAGACCTCCACAGCGTCCCCCAGGGCGATGGGATCGATCATGCGGTGGAATTTTTCATTCACTCGTACCCGGTCCTCCCGGCGCAGCCGGGCCAGAAGCTTTTCGGAATAGCCCTTCCTGCGCAGATAAGCGCCCAGGGTGGAGGGCAGATCCTGCGCTTCGATTGTATAGGATATATTTCTGCTCATAGAATCTCGTTTTCGGCTGCTTTATTTTCGTATGGGGTGCGGAGAATGGTTTTCAGCTTTTCCGGGGCCGTGCGCCGTGGGTCACTGAGATAGATCTCATGGTGTCTGCGTGCAGAGGAGAGATCCCGCTGCCAGCCCTGTTCTTCTGCATAGGCATCCATTTTGGCCAGGCTTTCCGGCTCTGTGTCGTAAGGGCCTGTATGCAGGCATTGCACACAGAAGCCCTCTTCGATCCGCAGAAAACGAAGGGGGCTGCAATCCAGTCCCTTTTTCCGGGCAGCCTCTTCTTTCGCCTGCTGAAAGATTTCCTCTGTCACAAAATCCGGCAGCCGGATGCAGGAAAGCCAGCAGAAGCCGGATTTGTTCCCATAATCTACGCCGGGGCTACCATCTGCCATCCACCAGAAGCCCTCCAGCGGCGGCACTACATATTCGAAATATCCGGGGATCTCCCAGCCGCTTTTGGCGCTCATCCGTATGCTGTAGGAAAGGGCATACAAAAGCTGGATGGCAAGCTGATAGCTGCCATTTTCCTCATTGGGATCACCCATGCCCTCCACTGCGGCGAAGACCATGGTCGGCACCTCCACGATGCAGGGCTGTGCTTTTGCTTTATAAAGCGCGGGGTATTCTTTTTTATAATCAAAGGCCATGGCGCTTCTCCTTGCTTTTATTTTTGATTTTATCTTTGGTTTTTCTCTTCCTGCTTTTCCAGAGAGAGCAGCTGCAAAACGCCATCCCGCACAGCAAATTTCAGCGCCATCCCGGCGAAATCCATGCCATAGACCCGCTCCGGGTCCTGCTGGTAGGAGGGGCGGGGGTCCTGGGCCAGCAGCTCCCGCAGGGTTTCCCGCTTGGCCACTGGGATGCGTTCCAGCAGCTCCGCCGGGATATCCACCTCCAGCCGATAGTCCCGCAGGGGTTCCGCAAAGCCGCCGCTGGCTTCCGGGTGGCTGTCTGTATAGGGGAGATAGGGCTTGATGTCATAGATGGGCGTGCCATCCATCAGATCCGCGCCGGAGACCCGCAGGATGGGGCCATTGGGGCTGTGCAGGCAGATCTCCTCCAGCTTCACGCAGGAAAGGCCGATGGGATTTGGCCGGAAGGGAGAGCGGGTGGCGAAGACCCCCATTCGCTTGTTGCCGCCCAGCCGGGGTGGCCGCACCGTGGGGGACCAGCCTTCCCGCTCGGCAGCGGAAAAGCCCCAGAGCAGCCAGATATGAGAAAACGCTTCCAGCCCGCGCAGGGCTTCTGCCTGCCGGTATTCCGGGCTGAAGATGATCTCCCCCAGCAGGCCGGGAACCAGGCCGCTCTGCCTGGGCAGGCCGAATTTTTCGGGGAATTCCGTGTGAATATGGGCGATGACCTGCAGCTTTCTGCTTTCCTGGGAAAAGGAGTGTTCCATGTTTTCTCTCCTCGTGAAGAATTCTTGTTTCATCATACCACAAATCGCTGCGGCTTTCCACGATGGATCCGGGCGAATTTGAGAAAGGACGGTCAGAGGGACGCGGATGGAGCACGATCGCCCTGCGATTCGGCAGCAGAAAATCGATTTCCGGGGATAGAGAATTTTCTGCGCATCCCGGTTTTTGCTGCCGCAATAGAGAGCTTCGCCGCCTTTTCTGCTCCTCAAAGCGCGGAGGGGGCTTCCTTTCGGCTTGCGGACTGTGCTGCACTGAACAAGCTGCACGGAGAAGCGTTTGCTTATTTGCTGCCCCCCTGGGGGGAGGTGGAGTCGAAGCCCTCGTCTCCATGCCGGGGAGGCTGCCCTTTTCTCAGCTGCGCTTTTGCCTATGGCCTGCGTAAAGGCAGGGCGCAAAAAGCCGCCCGCTATACGGGGGATGTTCAAGGCGTAAGCAAAGAGCAGCTCCTTTCTGGTATGATCGTGCCGGTTCAGGGCAGGAAAAAAGAAAGGAGCTGCTCTCATGGCAGGAAGTTTCACACATACGAAACGAACGTGTACGTATCCTGTTGTGCTTATTTGTCTTCCAGGGTCATTTCCACCTGGGCGATTCGCCCTTTGACCAGGCTTTCCGGGATGTAGACTTGTCCGCAGACCGGGCAGCACTGGATATTGGCGCTGAAGCTGTAGCTCAGATAGCCGAAGTGGGTCTTTTTCTCCACCAAAGCGGCATTGCAGCTGTGACAATAAAGGCCGCTTTCCGGAGCTGTCTCCCGCTTGCTCTGGGTGGCATCCGGCTCGTAATCGCTGGCGATGTGCATGCGGTGTCCATAGGCATTCAGCAGCACATAGCCTGCTTCCTGCGGGCGGTATTCTGCCCAGAGCGTCATGCGGCCTGCCATGCCATGGGCCAGGCGGCTGCTGCTATCTGCATCGATCAGATGCTTTCCGCTGGCCTCTGCCTCCAGGATGACCTGCAGCAGATCCTCCGCCAGCAGATATTCCTGATCCAGCTTTTCCAGCATTTCCGTGGGAATTTCCAGGTGCAGACTGCTGTCTTTCAGGCATTCTCTCCCGTTTTCTTCCGGGATGAATTCCTGCTTCAGTTTGGCCCTGTTCGCCAGACGCTGATCCAGACGGGGCGCTTGCCGCTGCCAGCCGTTCAGATCAAAGAGGACATCCAGAATGTGTCGGCTTTCCTTGCCCTGGCGGCTGAAGATGTCCCGGCAGTTGCTGCAATAGCAGATATAGGGCAGCTCATTCTCGTGGGCGCGGGTATTGGCCAGCCATTTGCTGTAGGGCGGGTTGGTGAGGGCGATCTGCCCGCCCCAGGAGCAGCACTGGGCGAATTGCCCTTCATAGAGCAGGGGGATGTTTTCATAGCCGGCAGCGGCGCTCAGCTCCCGGATGCGGGCATTCAGCTCCGGCTGGTGACGGCAGGCGCAGGGGTCGTAAACACTGATCTGTCCACCTGCCTGCTTCGGCGGCTGCAGACCCTGCTCTGCCAGAATATCATAGAGGGAAGCGGTGGGGATCTCCGGCAGGTATTTGCTGAACATCTGCTGGCAGCTGGGGCAGGCCAGGATGAAGCAGGGCTTGCCCAGCTGCTCCCAGTTTTGCCGAATCTCTGCATGCACCTGTTCCTGCCGCTTCGTATCCCCGGCCCAGATCGCAGGTGCGCCGCAGCAGCCCAGATAAAGCCCCAGGTTCTCCATGCTTTCCTGCAGGTAGGCATAGGGAGCTGTCACATAGCGGGGCTCGGAAGCGCCCAGCTGGCAGCCGGGATAAAATACATAATCGCAGTCTTTTTCTTCCTGAGGACGATAAACCAGGCCGTAGCGGCCATTGGCCTCCTCCATATCCCGGATGAAGAATTCGTGGAAGGGCCAGGGCCAGCTTTCCTTCACCGCCATCATCTGGTGAGCGGTCAGCAGCAGATCCCCCATATCCAGCTCCAGGGGGCAAACCTCCGCGCAGAGGCCGCACTGGTTGCAGGTGGAGATGAGGCGGCTGGCCACGGTGCCATCGTGATCCAGCGTCACCGGGTAAACGGTCATGCGCACTTCCTCTGCCAGCCGCAGAGGGAATTTATCGAAGTATTTGAACATGGGGCAGTGCCGGAAGCAGGCATCGCAGCGGCAGCCGATGCAGCGCTTGGCTTCCTCGATGGCCTCTGCCTTGCTGAAGCCGCCGTCCGCTTCCGTGGCCTCCGGGCCTTCTTTCATTTCCAACGCGGAGGGATCCAGCACCATCTTCGTGGGGGGGATGGCGGAGGCAGATTTCAGCACCCCGGTTTTGTAGTAATTCTCCAGCACAGTGGCGGCAGTCATGCCCTGCGCCAGGGCGTGCATGCTGTCCGCACCCATCAGAGAGCCGCCCAGGAAGAGGCCGGGAACATTGGTGGCGCAGGGAATGGCCCCGTCGGTCAGGGCTTCCAGCCCAAAGTCATCCCCATCCTTGCCGGTGGCGACGTAGACCGCATCGAATTCGCCGCCATTGGCTTTCAGCAGGGCAGCCGGGTCTGTGATCCGCTCCCCGGCTCGAAGCTGATAGTGCTCATAGATGAATTCCCGCTCGATGAGGGAAGTGGCTTCCTCCGGATCCAGCAGCTGCAGCACATGGCCGCCCACACGCTCCGTGGCTTCAAAGATCGTCACCTGATATTTTTTGTTGCAGAGCCGCAGTGCGCAGCCCAGGCCGCTGATGCCCCCGCCCACGATGGCAAATTTGCCTTCCTTGGGCGGCAGATTGTAGCTGTTGGGCTTGGTGTTGGAGGCGCAGCGATAGACCGCTTCCTCCAGCATATGCAGACGAACGGGGCTGTCCGTTTTCTGCCGGGGGCAGGCAGCCTCACAGTAGCCGGGGCAGAGCCGGGCCACCAGGCCGGGAAAGCCCACCCCATTGGAAAAGCTGCGGAAAGCGGAATTCATGCTGCCTCGCTTCAGCCGCAGCATAAATTCCCGCACATCCAGGCGAAAAGGGCAACGATCCGCGCAGAAGGGCGCTTCCTTCTCATAACAGGTTCTCATTTTTGCCAATGCCTGCTCAAAATGATCCATAGGTATCTCCTCTTGATGCTTTGTGCAGCGCCACAGGGGCGGGAAAGCTTCGGTTGCGGGGATTTTCAAAAGGCAAACAAGCAGGGAAGTGAAGCTGCTCCCTGCTCTTGGCGGTTTTGGTCTTTGCTTGCCTTGTGGAAATCCATAAAAAGGGGAAAAGGAATATAGCTGTTGCTGCCTGCTTTCCAGAAGCTGGGCAAGCCGGGAGAAAACCCCGGCTTGCCCTTTGTGTTTTGTTGCTCTTATCTGCCTGTTCCCGGCAGAGCCGGGAAAGGCTTACAAAAAGATGCAGAGCATCTTTTTGCA
This sequence comes from Bacillota bacterium, assembly GCA_030528765.1. GTDB lineage: Bacteria > Bacillota > Dehalobacteriia > UBA4068 > UBA4068 > RGIG3155. Next base: position 2,805 of record JAUMYD010000068.1, on the reverse strand, counting down.
GGATCGCGCCTCGCTTGGGATTAGAAGAATTTCTCTGCACCCTCGCCGAGCGGGATGAAGAAGTCCTCGCCGCCGAATTTAACCGGGTTGGCTTTGATGTTTTCCAGTTCCTCGTAGAGGTCGGAGCCCAGGAAGTATTTCTGGGGTTTGGGGCAGGGCTGACCGGCTGCGATGGCATCCAGACCCGCTTTGATCTTATCGGGGGTGGCGGGCATTTCATAGATGCGGACGCCGCAGGCATTGTTGATGGCGTTCAGAACAGCCACGTGGCCGGAAGCCTGGAAGGCTTCAGAAGCGCCGGAGGAACCGAAGGGACCCTGTTCATCGGGACGCTCATAGTGGATCACGTTGATCTCATCCGGGATATCATTGCAGTAGGGAACGCCGCAGGATGCGATGTTGGTGTGTTTCTTCACATCATGATAGATCTCGGAGAGAGCGAAGCCGATGCTGTGGCTGATGCCGCCGTAAGCCTGGCCGTTAACAGCCTGGATGTTACCGATCTTACCAACGTCATCGACGCAGGTGAAGCGGATGCAGCGGGCTTTGCCGGTGGCGGTGTCCACTTCCACTTCTGCCATGTTCAGGCAGTAGGTGTAAGCGGGGGAAGGATCGCCGATGCCGGTGTTGGGGTCGGGACGGCAGAGGCCTTCCACTGCGGTGCAGGAATAGGTGCCGGTGTATTTGGTGGGAATGCCTTCGGCGACCATTTCATCATAGGTACGATAGCTGCCATCTGCTTTCCGCATAGCATCCAGCAGTTTTTCCGCAGCGTTGATGGTGGCGTTACCGCTCATGAAGTGGGTGCGGGAAGCGCCGGACATACCGGAGTCGGGGCAGATCTTGGTATCGTTCTGTACCAGAGTCACATCTTCCGGTTTGATGCCCAGGGGCTTCAGGGCTTCCAGGGTGAGCATCAGGGAGCCGATATCTCCGCCCTGGCCCAGTTCCTGATAGGTATCGTATTTCTTGATCTTGCCATCGGGCATCAGTTCCAGAGCAGCGGAGGCGATGTCGGTGGGGCCTTCGGTGACATTGAATGCGCCCCAGGCCAGACCTACGCCGCGGCGCAGCTCGGGCTTGTCCGCAGCCTTGGCTTCAGCAACGGCACGGTCGTATTCGGGCTTCATCATCTTCATCATCTCTTCCATGGGATACTGACGGAAGGGATAGCTGTTGATGTTGGTCTGGCCTTCGCGGGCAATGTTGATCCAACGGAATTCGAAGGGATCGATGCCTGCTTCTTCTGCCAGCATATCCATGAGGGCTTCACTGCAGGTGTAAGCCTGAGGAGAGCCGTAGGAACGATAAGCGGTACCAAAGGTATGGTTGGTATTGGCAACGCGGGAGAGACCGGCTACATGGGGAATGTAGTAGGGGAAGAAGGTGAAGCGGGGGGCTTTGGTCATGACGTCATCGCCGCCCCAGCTGTATGCACCGTGATCCAGACCGATATCGAATTCAGCAGCGGTGATGTGGCCGTCCTTGTCGCAGCCAACACGGCCGTTGGAGTAAGAGGCGCAGCGTTTGCCGGAGAAATGCTGATGTTCTTCATAGCTCATGGAGAGGGCGACAGGAGCCTGCATGATGATGGCAGCAGCGCCAACCAGGCAGAGATCGCCGGCGTGGGTAGACCAGCCGAAGGAAGCGCCGGTGGGGTTCATGATGACGCGCATTTTGTCTTTCGGGATGCCCAGGGAGTTGCCGATGCGGCCCAGGGAGGAGTAGACGCCCTGAGATTTGCACTGGAAGGTGAGCATGCCATCTTCATCAAAGTAAGCCTGAACGGTATCGCCTTCGATGGAGAGGTGCGGTTCGCGGGAAGAATGGAAGCTGCCTTCTACGAAGAAGTCAGAGCCTTCGATGATCTCGCCGACCTTGGAAGCATCTTCCAGACCAACGCCCTTCATGACGGGCTGTTCTGCGAAGATATTGGGGGTCTCCTCATGGACGCGCATGGCGTCGGGCATAACAGCATCCAGGTAGGTCAGGTATTCGGGCAGTTTTTCCACTTCCACCTTGACCTTCTTTGCGGCTTCCTGTGCATGCTTCTTGGTGTCTGCAACGACCATAGCTACCACATCGCCATAACGGAAGATCTTGGTATCGCAGAGGATCTTACGGGCGGGGGCAGTGACCTTGGAGCGTTCATGGAACTGGCCTTCGGGCATGATGTTGGTGCCGCCGGCTTCAATGATGTCCTTGGCCAGGATGACCTTGGCAACGCCGGGCATTTCCTGCGCTTCGGAGATATCGATGCTCTTGATGAGACCATGGTGGCAGAGCTTGGGCTGAACCATGACTGCATGCCAGCTGTTGGGAGGCATCTTCAGCTCCTGATCATCGCCGTAATCGGCAACGCCGCAGACTTTGGCCAGGGCGGTGGGACGGACGATGGGCTTGCCGTAGAATTCTCCGTCTTCCGGCAGCTGATAGGTGATGTCTTCCACAGTGGCTTCACCGCGCATGACTTTCGCGGCAGCCATAACGCCGTCTACGATCTGTTTGTAGCCGGTGCAGCGGCAGACGTTTTTGTTCTTGGTGAACCAATCGCGAACATCCTGACGAGTGGGGTTGTTGTTCTTCATCAGCAGGGCATAGGTGGAGACCACGAAGCCGGGGATGCAGAAACCGCACTGGATGGAGCCGTTGTTCATGAAAGCGATCTGGATGGGATGGGGATGCATGGGGGTGCCGATGCCCTCCACGGTGATGACCTGGCTGTATTCCTGGATGTTTTTCATTTTCTTTGTGCAGGAACGAACCAGCTCCCCATTAAGGATGACGGAGCAGGAGCCGCAGACG
>JAUMYD010000003.1 GCA_030528765.1 Bacillota bacterium | reverse complement strand
AACACAGGATAACAGTGATTCAATGGCCGCCAGGATAGCAATGGTAAAGGCATCCGGCAGAACTGCAGAAATGCTATCCAGGTTTAGCTCAATGCCACCCAGTGTGAATTCCGGGAAACCGGAGGGGATCGTATAAAGTTCCCCGATGGTATAAACGCCCGCATCCATGCCGGGAATGAATTTGACCATCAGCGCCCCTGTGATCACTGCGATCAGGGAAGGGGGGATGCGTTTTTCGATTTTCGGATAAAAAATTAGGATAGCCAGGCAGATCGCGCCTACCAGAAGAGATTGCCAGCTGAAGCTGGAAAAAGCATCGATATTTGCGCTGATTTTTTCGAATGTCTCGATCGGCTTCACGCCGTCAGCATAGCTAAGGCCTAAAAAATCTTTGATCTGCCCCACCAGAATGGTGACGGCAATGCCGGCGGTGAAGCCGGTGGTGATGGTGTAGGGGATAAACTTGATCAGCGAGCCAAGCTTGAATATTCCCATCAGTACCAGGAAGAGTCCGGCCAGCACGGTGGCGATGATCAGCCCACCCATTCCCTGGTTTGCCACGATCCCTGCTACAATAGTGGCAAAGGCAGCTGTGGGGCCGCTGATCTGCACCCGGCTGCCCCCCAGGAAAGAAACGATAAAGCCCGCAAAAATTGCGGTATAGACCCCTCTGGCCGGTTCCACGCCTGAGGCAAGTGCCAAGGCGATGGAAAGGGGGAGCGCAATGATAGCAACGATTATCCCGGCGAGGATATCCTTCAGGATTTGCTCTTTTGTGCATTCACTCAGAACGAGAAAGAGCTTTGGTTTCAGATGAAAGCTTTTTTGTGATTTTTCCACATCTTGATCCTCCTTGATTTTCGGCTAACCCGGTATTTATGTTGTGAAAATAAATATAGAAGGCACAAACCAAAGAAAAACCGAAAGAAAATATAGTTAAGAAGAAAGTTTGAGCCCGAAAAAGGTGGACTTTGCTACCTGGCTGGACACATGAAAAACTCCAATGCCAAAGCATTGGAGTTTTTCTGCTAAAATGGTATGCCTGATTGGAATCGAACCAACGCACCCGGCTCCGGAGGCCGGTGCTCTATCCACTGAGCTACAGGCACATAAAGTACGCTCCATTATTTTACCGCAAAAGAGGAAATAAGTCAAACGAAAAATGGCAGCAAAATGGAAAAATTATGGTGGTATCTGTTATAAATTGAAAAGAATATTATGAAAAATTTTTGTTATTGCTGTACTGCGCGTTTATATGATATGATACTAAGGGTTTACTATGGCAAGGAATGCCAAAAGATATATTTTTTATCAAAATTATTTTTTGAGAGGAGCTATGAACATGTCTGAAGTTTTAAAAGTGGATCATATCGGTATTGCTGTGAAGAATATCGATGAGGCCGCGAAGTTCTGGGAGGGTGTATTGGGCCTGAAAATCACTGCTCGCGAGGAAGTGGCTGCGCAGAAAGTCATCACCGCCTTTATTCCCTGCGGCGACAGCGAAGTGGAATTGCTGGAATCCACTGCTGAAGACGGCCCCATCGCAAAATTTATCGAAGCGAAGGGCGAAGGAATCCAGCATATCGCTCTCCGCGTGGATAATATAGAAGAAGCCCTTGCCGAGCTGAAGGAAAAAGGTGTTCGCCTGATCGATCAGGAGCCCCGCGGCGGTGCCGGCGGCGCACAGATCGCTTTCCTGCATCCTAAGGCAACCGGCGGCGTCCTTCTGGAACTCTGCCAGCGTGACTAATTTTTGAACCCGTACTTTATTGTTATTTTTTAGCAGGAGGTATATAGATGTCAAGAGAAGCAAAACTGGAAAAGCTGGCTGCCAAAAGACAGGAAGTACTCCTTGGCGGCGGCGAAAAGAAAATCGAAAAGCAGCATCAGAGCGGTAAAATGACCGCCCGTGAACGCATTAGCGCACTGCTTGACGATGGCAGCTTTGTCGAACTGGATCAGTTTGTGACCCATCGTGGCACCCAGTTCGGCATGGACAAGGCCGTTGCCCCCGGCGAAGGCGTTGTCACTGGTTATGGTACCGTAGACGGCCGTTTGGTCTACGTGTATTCTCAGGATTTCACCGTTCTCGGCGGCTCCCTGGGCGAAATGCACGCTGCCAAGATCTGCAAGGTCATGGATCTGGCAGTTAAGGTCGGTGCTCCTATCGTTGGTATCAACGATAGCGGTGGTGCCCGTATTCAGGAAGGCGTTGATGCGCTGAATGGCTACGGTGAAATTTTCAAACGGAATACCCTGGCTTCCGGTGTTGTTCCTCAGCTTTCCGTCATCATGGGTCCCTGCGCAGGCGGCGCAGTTTATTCCCCTGCACTGACTGACTTTGTTTTCATGGTCAATAATTCCAATATGTTCATCACCGGCCCTCAGGTCATTAAATCCGTTACCGGTGAAGATGTTTCCGCTGAAGCACTGGGCGGTGCCATGGCTCACAACAGAGTCAGCGGCAATGCGCATTTCTATGCTGCTGATGAAGCAGAATGCATCGGCCAGATCCGCCGTCTGCTGAGCTTCCTGCCTGCTAATAATCTGGAGGGTGCTCCCCTCTTTGATTGCGGCGATCCTGTTGAACGCGCTGATGAGATCCTGGCCACTGTCGTGCCGGATGATCCCAACAAGGCCTATGATATGCATGATGTGATCACTGCTATCGCGGATAATCATGATTTCTTTGAAGTCCAGCCCTATTGGGCAACCAATATCCTCACCGGCTATATCCGCCTGAACGGCGTCAGCGTTGGTGTCATTGCTAACCAGCCCAAAGCCATGGCCGGCTGCCTGGATATCAATGCTTCCGATAAAGCAGGCCGCTTCATCCGCTTCTGCGATGCCATGGGTATCCCGCTTCTGACCTTTGTAGATACTCCCGGTTATCTGCCCGGCGTTGCTCAGGAACATGGCGGCATCATCCGTCATGGCGCCAAGCTGCTCTACGCTTATTCCGAAGCTTCCGTACCGAAAATGACCGTCATCACCCGTAAAGCTTACGGCGGTGCTTATCTGGCTATGTGCGCCAAATCTCTGGGTGCTGATATGGCCATTGCCTGGCCCACTGCTCAGATCGCAGTTATGGGCGCACAGGGCGCTGCCAATATCGTATTCCGCAAGGATATCGAAGCTGCTGCCGATCCTGCTGCCAAACGTGCAGAGAAGATCGCAGAATACGAAGATAAATTCTCCAATCCTTACTGCGCTGCTTCCCGCGGTCTGGTGGATATGGTCATCGAGCCGGACAATACCAGATATTATCTGATCAAATCCCTGGATTCTCTGCTGAGCAAGAAAGAATCCCGTCCCGGCAAAAAACACGGCAACCTGCCTTGCTAAGCGAATAGGGAGGTAAGCATATGAATCCTGAAACTATATCTGTTGGTGTTATCACTACCATCGTTGGTATGGGTGTTGTTTTCTCCGTTCTGGTTTTGTTGGCTCTGCTGATCGCTCTGCTGGCAAGGCTGACTGAAGGTAAGAAAAAAGCAGCTCCTGCACCTGCTCCTGCTCCCGCTCCCGTGGCTGCTGCTCCTGCTCCCGCCGCTGTTGCGGAAGGGAAGCTGAGCGCCAAGACCGTAGCCGCTATCATGGCTGCGATCTCCGCCGCTACCGGCAAACCTGTTGAACAGCTGAAATTTACTGCCATCAAACGTGTTCATGGCACCCAGAGCTCCTGGGCAAATGCCGGCACCTCTGAGATCATCAACACCCGGCAGAACTATCTGTAATACTAATTAGGAGGATTATCAATTATGAAAAAATATAATGTTACTGTGAATGGCGAAACTTTTGCAGTGGAAGTTGAAGAAATCGGTGGTGCCGCTCCCGTGGATGCTCCTGCTCACTCACCTGTGGCTGATCCTGCACCCGCACCCGTTGCTGCTCCGGCTCCTGTGGCTGCTCCTGCTCCCGCACCGAAGGCTGCTCCCGCTGCTACCGGCGCTGACATCACCAGCCCCCTGCCCGGCACCGTTCTGAAGATCAATGTCAGCGTTGGCCAGGCTGTGAAAGCCGGTGACGTGGTCATGGTTTTGGAAGCCATGAAAATGGAAAATGATATCACTGCCGCTGCTGATGGTACTGTCAGCGCAGTTCATGTCAACGTTGGCGCTACCGTACAGACTGGCGATGCGCTGATCTCCCTGTAATTCCACTGAGGAAGAAAAATAAAAGGGAGGTTCAAATATGAACGTTGGTCAGGCGATTCTTGACTTTTTGAATGGTACCGGTATTGTCGCCTTCTTTAACCATCCGGATTTCGGTTGGCAGCAGGCGGTCATGATTCTGATTTCTTTTGTTCTGCTTTATCTTGCAATCAAAAAGGGCTTCGAGCCCCTGCTTCTGGTTCCCATTGCTTTTGGTATGATGCTGGCAAACATTCCGCTGGGCGGCGTTATGACCGAGCCTGTTTTTGAAGTTGGCCCAGATGGTGTGCAGAAGCTGAAAGAAGTTGGTGGCGTTCTGTATTATTTGTATCAGGGCGACCATCTTGGTGTTTTCCCGCCGTTGATTTTCCTGGGCATCGGCGCAATGACGGACTTCGGTCCCCTCATCGCCAACCCCAAAACCTTGTTGCTGGGTGCTGCTGCTCAGCTGGGCGTTTTCATCACCTTCTGGGGCGCACTCTTCCTCAATGACGTTATCCCCGGTGTGTACTTCACCTATCAGGAAGCTGCCTCCATCGGCATCATCGGCGGCGCGGACGGTCCCACCGCTATTTACCTGGCTACGCAGCTGGCTCCCCATCTGCTTGGTCCCATCGCCGTGGCTGCTTATTCCTACATGGCTTTGGTTCCGGTCATCATCCCGCCGGTTGCTAAGCTCTTCACTACCAAGAGTGAGCGTTTGATCCGTATGGAACAGCTCAAACCGGTCAGCAAGACCACTAAGATCCTGTTCCCCATCGTGACCACTGTTGTCGTTTCCCTGATCGTTCCCGCTGCGACACCTCTTATTGGTATGTTGATGCTGGGTAATCTCTTCAAGGAAAGCGGTGTCTGCGATCGTCTCTCTGATACTGCACAGAACGCTCTGATGAACATCGTCACCATCATGCTGGGCGTTTCCGTTGGTGCCACCTCTGACGGCTCAGTATTCCTCACTACGCAGACCCTGTCCATCTTTGCCCTGGGCTGCGTTGCCTTCGCAGTCAGTGCCGGCGGCGGTGTTCTCATCGCCAAGCTGATGAACGTCTTCCTGAAGAAGAAGATCAATCCGCTGATCGGTGCTGCCGGTGTTTCCGCTGTTCCCATGGCTGCCCGTGTGGTACATAAGATTGGCCAGCAGGAAGATCCTACCAACTGGCTGCTGATGCACGCTATGGGCCCCAACGTGGCCGGCGTCATCGGTACTGCCACTGCGGCTGGTATTCTTCTGACTCTGTTCAAATAGTCCCTATTGCTGAAAACAGCCCGCTCCATTGGAGTGGGCTGTTTTTTCTTGTTTACAAGAAGGGGGGGTATGGGATAAAATCAAAGTGATATTGATTTTCAGGAGTCTTTATGAGCAGAATTTCTATGAATGAATATGTGGTGGTGGATCTGGAAACCACCGGCCTGGATATTGAGAAAGATGAGATCATCGAGATCGCTGCCGTTCGTGTGCGGCGTGGCTTGCTGATGGATGAATTTCACTCTCTTGTACGCTGCAGCCGGCCTCTTACGGAGGAGATCACCGCCCTAACAGGGATCGACAGCAGTATGCTGGAAGGGCAGCCTTCTATGTATGCGCTGCTGCCTGATTTTGCGGAATTCGTGGGAGATGCGGTTCCGGTGGCCCATAATGCCTCCTTTGACAGCCAGTTTCTGCAAAAATACTGGCAGGATGAACGCCCTTGGCTGGATACACTGACATTGACGCAAATCGCCTTTCCCTGCCTGCCTGCCTATTCCCTGGCAAATCTTTGCAACAGTCTGCAGATCGGGAACGAGCAGGCGCATCGTGCTCTTTCGGATGCCCGGGCCACGGCAGAGATTTTTATTCAGGCAGAGAAGGCCATCAGCCGTCTCCCTTTGGGCGCGAAAAATGACATCCTTCGTCTGGCAGAGGAGGATGATTCTCCTTTGGGCCAGCTCTTGCGCAGCAAATGCCAGGATCCTGGTGCTTCTGCTGTGGCTCAGCCGGAAAAGCAGTCTTCCCCCAGAGCAGGGGAGCGGCGCTGTATCGATGAAGAATACCAGCTGAATATAGAGCAGGTGAGTGCTTATCTTGAGCCGGAAAGCCAATTCCCCCAGCGCCTGGAGCGTTTCGAGGCCCGTCCCCAGCAGCTGAAAATGTCTCAGGCTGTTGCCCGAGCTTTCAATGAACGCCGCAGCTTATTAGTGGAGGCAGGCACCGGCACCGGCAAATCCCTGGCCTACCTTTTGCCGGCTGCTCTTTTCGCCCAGGGTAGCGGAAATCAGGTGGCTGTTTCTACGCATACCCGGAATTTGCAGGAGCAGCTACTGGAAAAGGATATTCCCATGCTCTCCTGCTTGCTGGGCAGGGAAGTGAAGGCTGCTGTTTTGAAAGGACGCAGCAATTATCTTTGTGCCCGAATGTATCGATATTACAGCCAGCAGCCACCGGAGAACCTGCGGTATTTTTTGATGCGGGTGGCTGTGTGGAAGGCAAACAGCCAAAGCGGGGATGGTGCAGAGTTGAGCCTCTCCTCTTATGAACGGGCTAAATGGAACCGGATTTGTGCAGCGAAGGAGAATTGCGTTCCTTTTTGCCCTTTTGCCAGAAAAAATGCCTGTTGGCTGCAGCGGGCGCGGATCAAGGCCGGGGATGCGGACATTCTGGTACTGAATCATTCTCTGTTGGTGGCAAATGCGGCCATCGATAAGGGCTTTTTGCCTTCTCTTTCCTACCTGATCATCGATGAGGCGCAGCATTTGGAGCATGCTGCGGAGGAGCAGCTTTCTTCGAAGGTGGATATTTATGAGATTTTGAATGCGCTTTCCCGAATGAAAAGACGGGAGAGGGGAAAGGCTGCCGGCGCTCTGGCCCTGATCGGGAAGTTCTCTGCAGAGACAGAGGATCGTTTTTCCGGGGAAAGCATCGAAAGACAGCTGGGGCTTTTGGATCTTCAGATCGAAGAAAGTATCTCTGCCGCAGAGCGTTTCTTTGCGCTCATGAGCCAGCTGATCCGCGGGGAGCTTTTGCCCTCTACCTTTTATCCGGCGAAGATCCGCTTGACCAGAGCGCATAAAGCGCATCCGGATTGGCCGCTGTTGCTGCAGCAGAACAATGAGCTGCAAGGACTTTTATTAAAGCTCTCTTCAGGAGCCTTTCGCTTGCTGGATATGGTGCTGGGCTGTGCCAATGAAAATGAGGACGATCAGTTCATCCGGCCCCCGGGCTGTGATGAACTGCAAAGCGCAGCCTCTCTTCTGCGGGATCTGGCGGGCATTCTGGCAGCCTGCTTTGGGGACGATGAGAATTATGTATCTTGGGTGGAGATCAGTGAGCCTGGGAAGCGGCCTTCGGTGAATACTGCTCCTTTGGAAATCGATCGTTTGTTGAGTGATTGCCTGTATCAGGCTGCTGAAGCGATGGTATTTACTTCGGCCACCATTGCTGCGGGGAAGGATTTTGGCTATTTTAAATCCCGTCTGGGACTGGATCTTTTGCCGGAGCCCCCCAGAGAAATGATCTTGTCTTCGCCATTTCAATATCGGGAGCAGGCTGTTTTTTCCATCATCAACGATCTGCCGGATTGGACAAAGTGTACTGAGGTAGAGGCCACACAGCGCATCGCAGAGGCTCTGATCTCTTTGCTGAGTGCTTCTGCAGGAAGGGCCATCGTGCTTTTTACCTCCCACCATCAGCTGAAGAATGTTTATCAGCTAATCAGAGCCCCCCTGTCCCGGCAGGGGATATCCGTCCTTGCCCATGGGATCAGCGGTGGCCCCTCACTGCTTCTGCAGCGTCTGAAGGGGGAGGAGCGCTGCTGCATTCTGGGGGCGAACAGTTTCTGGGAAGGGGTGGATGTGATTGGAGATGCGCTTTCCCTCATTGTAGTGGTGCGCCTGCCTTTCTGGCCACCGAATACGCCTCTGGCTGCTTCCCGTATGGAGCGCCTGGAGGCTGCCGGGAAATCCTCCTTCCGGGAGTTCAGTATGCCGCAGGCTTTGATCCGTTTTAAGCAGGGATTTGGCCGTTTGATCCGTTCGGATACGGATCAGGGTGTTTTTTGCGTTCTGGATAAGCGAATCATCGAAAAGAGCTATGGACGCAGCTTTATCACTGCTTTGCCGGAGATGCGGCGGGTGGTGGGCACTACGGAGGAGATTGCAGGATTGATCCATCGGGAATTGGGATAGGCACGAAGTTTCTCCTTCTGCATAATATGTAGAAAAAGAGGGGAGGCTGTTCTATGAAGATCCTCTATTTTCCCTTACCGGATTTTTTAAGAAAAGTATTTGGGAGAAGCAAAGGCGGAGAATGATCTCCGCCTTTGCTTTCTTTTTTTGGAGGGGGTAGCATCTGCCTGCTCGCCGGTGATGTCGCTTTGTTAATGTACGCCCACCACACCGCCTACTGCGCCTGCTGTCAGGTTGACGGCGAGCTTCAGCCCGGTAAAGCTGCTCCCGTCATTCAGAAGCAGCAGCAATAAGCTGAGAAGCGCTGCTGTTCCGATCCCCAGCAGCAGGCCTTTTTCCCGGGAAAAATGCCCGGCGAGAAAGGCGCCCAGCAAAATAGAAAAGCCGTTTATCGCGATGGCCAGCTTATCCATGTGCAGATCGCTCAAAGGGCTAAAATACACGATCAGGGAGAGCAGCAGAGAGAGAAGCAGCATTCCCATGGCAGAGGCAGATAAACCGATGCAAAGAGCTTTGAGCTTGCTTCCGGATGCAGTTTCCTTTTCCAGGGCTTTCACCTCATTTCTTTTTCTTTTTATGCTTTTGCTATCATGCTATGCTGGAATCGTGGATTTAGACCGCGCATTCGGAAAGAACTTGACTGTCCGCGCGAAAAAGCATAAAATGGATATATTAGCTTCGATTCATCCGAAGGAAGGGATACTATGCCTACAGAGAAAATCGACCAGGAGCGGATCCGAAAAGCTGTGCGGGAAATTCTGGAAGCCATTGGAGAAAACCCTCAGAGAGAAGGGTTGATAGATACGCCGGATCGTGTGGCCAGGATGTATGAGGAGATTTTCAGTGGCATCGGGGAGGATCCTTCCCGACATTTGCAGCGACAGTTCAGCGCAGATCAGCATGATGAAATGGTCATTGTGCGGGATATCCCCTTTGCTTCCATGTGTGAGCACCATATGCTTCCTTTTATCGGGAAAGCCCATGTGGCCTATATCCCTGCGGATGGACGCATCACCGGCCTTTCCAAAATCGTTCGCGTTGTGGAGGGCTATTCGCATCGTCTGCAATTGCAGGAGCGGCTTACTACAGAGATCGCTGATGCGTTGATGAAATCTTTGGAGCCGCAGGGTGTTCTGGTCATCATTGAGGCGGAGCATATGTGTATGACGATCCGTGGAGTAAAAAAACCGGGTAGTTTGACGATTACTTCCGCTGTGCGGGGGCTTTTCCACAAGACAGCTACCCGCTCTGAAGCTTTAGAATTGATAAAGGCGGTACGTTAAATGACAAATACAGAGAAAAGCCTTCCTCATCTCCAGCCTGAAAAGAAAGAAAATACTGATCAAAAGGAGAAATCCTTTGGGAAATGGTTCAAAGAAGTTTTTCTGGTCTTTTTGCTGGCAGTGGTAGTGGCACTGTGCATTAAAACCTTTCTTGTGGATACTCGTGTCGTTCCCAGCTCTTCCATGTATCCCACTATTGAAGTGGGGGATCGTGTGCTGGTAAACCGTCTTTTCCGCATCCTGGGGAAGGAACCCCAGCGGGGGGATATCGTTGTTTTTAAGGCTCCGGAAGAGATGGACGAAAACAGTGATCTGATCAAGCGGGTGATCGGCCTGCCCGGAGACAGCATCCTGATCCGGGAAGGGCAGCTTTACATAAATGATGTTCCTTTGGAGGAGGAGTATCTGAATGAAGCCCCTGCCTATGACTATGGGCCGGTCACTGTGCCGGAGAATTGCTATTTTATGTTGGGGGATAACCGAAACCGCAGTATTGATGGGCATCTTTGGAAAGAGCCCTTCATTCCTTTTGAAGATATCAAGGGGGAAGCCTTTTGTCGTTATTGGCCCCTGGACAGAATAGGAGAGCTGGATTGATGCGAATTTTAATTACGAACGATGACGGTTTGCAGGCAGAGGGCATTAGCATTTTGGCCAGTGCTCTTTCTGAGATCGGTGAAGTCTATGTGGTGGCCCCTGCTACACAGCAGAGCGCAGCAAGCCACAGCCTGACGGTGCGCGATCCGCTGCGTGCCCAGCGCTGCCCGCTGCCTGGCATCACAGAAAATGCTTGGGCCGTAACGGGAACGCCTGCGGATTGCATTAAGCTGGCTTTGGAGCAGCTTTTGGATTTTAAGCCGGATCTCGTGGTCTCTGGGATCAATCATGGCCCCAATCTGGCTACGGATACCCTTTATTCCGGAACTGTGGCCGGTGCAATGGAAGGCTTTCTCAGTGGCATTTCTGCCATTGCTGTCTCCGTGGTCGGCAGCCACAGGCGGATCCCTGCCCCCGGTAATTTTGCCTTGGCCGGGAAGATCGCTGCTTTTTACGGCGGCCAACTCCATGCTTCCGGGGAAAAGATGTTCCTGAATATCAACGTGCCCGGAGCTACAGATGCGGATGTTAAGGGTGTGCGTTTTTGCCCCACCGGCTGGCGCTGGTATAAGGATGCCTTTGCCCGGCGTGTGGATCCCTTCGGCCAGGAGTATTACTGGATGCAGGGTGTGATCGAAGATGGGGTCGCGGATGGCAATACGGATGTAGAGTTGTGCGCGGAAGGATATATCACGATCAGCCCCTTGCAGTATGATTTAACAAACTATAACGATTTAGAAAAAATTGCTTCCCAGGATTTATTTGCGGAGGTTGATTTGCTTATAAAGGAATAGCAGCAGTACATAGATCAGTACCACAGTCATCGATTGGATGAGGGTGGTGCTGATTTTTGTCAATGGCAGCCAGGTCGAGAGCTCTTCTGCTCCCAGTTTGTAGAGGAGCAGGCTTCCGGCGGCAGCCAGCAGAGGCGGCAGGCTCATTTTTGCCAGCCCCAGAGAAAAACCGCATTTTTTTCTCAGAAAAAAGGCATTCAGGAGGAAGGCACTGAGCCAGCTAATGGAGCAGGCAATGGCGGCTCCGGCGATCCCAAAGCTGGGTGCTGCGGCCAGCAGGCGGATCCCCAGCAGCAGGATCCCCCCGGAGATCAGGCTGTTGCAGAGCAATCTCCGCACTTCTCCCATGCCCTGCAGAATGCTGCACAAGGAGATCTGCAGGTAAAAGAAGATTCCCCCCAGGGAAAGGATGCGGAGGAGCGGGGCTGCCGGTGCCTTGTCAAAAATAAGGATGCAGTAGGGCTCCGCAAAAATATAGAGCAGCAACATCCCGGGCACTGTGCAGAAGATTGTTGCCCGCAGGGAAGCCCTGATCCTGTGCTGCAGCAAAGCATTATTGTGTGCACTTTTGCCGCTGCTTTCTGCCACAGCCGGCATGATAACTGTGGAGAGGGCAGATGTGAAAACCCCTGGCAGATGCAACAAAGCCAGAGCAACCCCGGAAAATTGCCCATAAAGAGAGGTGGCTGCTGCCATATCCCAGCCTGCTTTTTGCAGGCAGGCGGGGATCAGCATGGCCTGCAGCATCGTTATCCCGCTGCTGGCCAGCCTGCCTGCTGTCAGCGGGAGCCCGTAGGTTAGCATTTCCCGCCCTGCGCGGAGACATCGGCCAAGGGAGAATTTCTGCCTTTCTGCCGCTGCGCTCTTCGCTTTTTGGGGAAGGCAGAGTAGAAGCAGTAGCAATCCGGCCGCCTCTCCGAAGACCGTTGCCAGCGAGGGCGCAGCCGCTGCCATCTCCAGTGGCTTTTCCAGAAGCTTTTTTGCCAAAAAGAGCCCCAGCAGGGAGCGGCTCAGCTGCTCCAGATTTTGACTGGCTGCGATCGGCTTCATCCGGCGCAGGCCCTGCAGGTAGCCCCGGTAGGCAGAGGCAAAGCTGATAATGGGGATTGCGGGAAGAATAGCCAGAAAGCTGGGCAAAACACGCTGATCCGGTGCTGCGATACGGATCAGCAGCGGGGCGGCTATGTAGGCGAGTATGCTCACCAGCAGGCCGCTGCAAAGCAGCATCGCTCTGGCTGTAGAGAGAAAGAGGAAGCGTTTTTCCGGATTTTTGGCGATGCGCTGGGTCATGGCTGTTTGCAGGCCCAGCCCGCTCAGCACCAGCAGGAAGGAGAAGAGCGGGCCGCTCATTTCTACCAGACCAATGCCTTCGCTTCCCAGAAGTCGAACCAGCATCACCCGGTACACAAAGCCCAGGCCCTTTACCGCAATATTCGAAAAAAGCAGCGTCCCGGTGTCCCAAAAAATTTTTTTGTTGCATTTTAGCTTTATCATATGCTAGTATACGCTTTGCTCCACCAAAAAATTTTACGCATTAAAAGGATTTTCATCATTTATATATAATAAATAAGAGTTGGATAATATGCATATCGACATTATGCTTCATAAGGAGGATAAACAATGAAAGTCTATTCGTCTGCACAAATCCGAAACGTAGGCATTGTTGGTCACCAGGGCTGCGGCAAAACATCCTTGGTCGAGGCTCTGGTCTTCAATACCGGCGTTACCACCCGCCTGGGTAAGGTGGAGGATGGCAATACCGTCGCTGACTATCACCCTGAGGAATTGAAACGGAAAAGCACTGTCAATACCTCTCTGGTAGCCTGCGAATGGCGTGATTGCAAAATCAATATTTTGGATACCCCCGGATTCTCCGACTTTTACGGTGAGGTTATCAGCACCCTGCGGGTCGCGGACAGCTTGATTATGGTTTTGGACGCAGTGGGCGGCGTTGAAGTCACCACTGAAATCATCTGGGAGCAGGCCGACGAACAGAAGACTCCTATGATTGCTTTCGTCAATAAACTGGATCGTGAGAACTCTGATTTTTACCGCACCCTCAGTGCCATGCAGGATCAGCTGACCCGTCAGGTCGTTCCCGTTCAGCTTCCCATTGGTAAGGAATCCGGCTTTGAAGGCATTGTGGATCTGATCACCCTGAAAGCCTATAAATATGCCAATGGCAAAGCTTCAGAAATTCCTGTTCCCGCGGATATGCAGTCTGATGTGGAACATTACCGTGAAATGATGATCGAAGCCGCCGCTGAAGGCGATGACGAGATCACCATGAAATATCTGGATGGCGAAGAACTGACTACCGAGGAGATCATCCTTGGCATGAAGGAAGGGCTGAAGCAGGGGAAGGTCGTTCCCGTTCTGGCCGGTGCCTCTACCAAATGCGTGGGTATGGATCGTCTCTTTGATCTGCTGGTGGATTATGCTCCCAGCCCCTTGGCTGCTCTGGATGAAAAGGCTGCCTCTGCAGCACCTGCCGCTTTGGTCTTTAAAACTCTGGCAGACCAGTTCGTTGGCCGTATCTCTATGTTTAAAGTTTATTCCGGCAAGCTCAAAGGCGATTGCACCATGTACAATGCCAATAAGAGCACTGATGAAAAGGTTGGCCAGCTTTCGACCATGCAGGGTAAAAATGCTATCCAGCTGGGCGAATTTGCTCTGGGCGATATCGGCACCGTAGCTAAGCTGACCTCCACCGTTACCGGCGATACCCTGACCACCAAGGACAGCGGCATCCTGCTGGACGGTATCAATTTCCCCGAACCCAACCTGACCTTCGCCATCGTTCCCAAGACTAAGGGTGACGAAGATAAGCTGGGCAATGCCATTAACCGTCTTCTGGAAGAAGATCCCACCCTGCGCTTTGAAAAGAACGCAGAAACCAAACAGACTCTGATCACCGGCGTGGGCGAAGCCCATTTGAACATCGTTATCGAACGCCTGCAGCGTAAATTCGGCGTTGAGGTTTACCCCGTTGACGTGAAAGTTCCGTATCGTGAAGCCATTCGCGGCACTGCACAGAACATCGAAGGTAAGCATAAGAAGCAGTCCGGCGGTCACGGCCAGTATGGTCACGTTAAGATCGATATTGCTCCCGATCCGGAAAATGATTTCACCTTCGAAGAAAAGATCTTCGGTGGCTCCGTTCCGAAGCAGTACATCCCTGCTGTTGAAAAAGGTATGCGTGAATCCCTGGCTGAAGGTATTCTGGCCGGCTTCCCCGTCAGCAACATCAAGATCACTCTGGTAGATGGCTCTTACCATGACGTTGACTCCAGCGAAATGGCCTTTAAGATCGCTGCCAACCTGGCCTTTAAGGCTGCCTGCGCACAGGCTAAGCCCATCCTGCTGGAACCCGTTATGGATGTTGATATTCTGGTTCCCGATCAGTACATGGGTGATATCATGGGCGATATGAACACCAAACGCGGCCGCATCATGGGTATGGAAAAACAGGGTAGCCGTCAGTTGATCCATGCGCAGGCCCCCCTTTCTGAGCTGCATCGCTACAGCATTGATCTGCGCTCCATCACGCAGGGCCGCGGCAAATTCACCATGCAGTTCTCCAAATACGAAGAGGTTCCCGCCAATATCGCAGAGAAGGTCATTGCTGCTGCCAAGGCAGAAAAGGAAAATGAATAGTTCCTGTTGTTTTTAGATTATGAAAAAAGGAGCGGAGTATTCCGCTCCTTTTTCGCACGCAGAAAAGTCGGCAGGCTACTCTGAGACACAGCCTTTCCTCCATGCGTTCCGGAAATGCAGGGCTGCCTTTTGGGCGCCCCTGTGTGACCGTAGCGGCGGGGAGCGGGAGGCTTTTGCGGAACGGGCCTTTGCCTATGCTTTGGGAGGAAGAAATGGGAGCTTTTGAGCAGGGGATCGAAGATTATCTGGATTATATCAGCCTGGAAAAGGGTCTATCCCCTGCAACGGTGGACAGCTACCGGCGGGATCTGCAGCTTCTGGCCGGGTTCCTTTCCGAAAACAACTGCAGCAAGTGGCAGGATGCCGATGCGGATCTGCTTTTGTTTTTTTTCGTATGGCAGAAGCAGACTGAAAAAAAGCCAATGACTCTTTCCCGCCGACTTTCCACTTATCGTGGATTCAGCCGCTACCTGCTGCAAAGCGGGCAGATAAAAAAAGATTTTTGCGCTGACCAACTTAGCCCCCGGGAAAACAGGGAGATACCCCACGTGCTGAGTCCTGCAGAGATCCGCATTCTGCTGGAAGCCCCGAAAGATACTCCCTTGGGCTTGCGGGATCGGGCCATGCTGGAATTCGCTTATGGCTGCGGCTTGCGGGTTTCTGAGCTGTTGGCTCTGACGGTTCATGATATAGACCCGGAGGAACAATTGCTGCGCTGCTGGGGGAAGGGCAGGAAGGAAAGGCTGGTTCCTGTGGGCATCTACGCCCTGAACGCGCTGGAGCTTTATTTGCGGAAAGGAAGAGGCGCTCTGCTGCGGGGGAAAAATACCCAGGCACTCTTTCTGAATCGTTTGGGGGATCCTTTGAGCCGCAGTGGGTTTTGGCGCATCCTCAGCGCCTACGGAAAAAGTCTGGGTCTGGAGGATCTCCATCCCCACAGTCTGCGGCACAGTGCCGCTACCCATATGCTGGATAATGGAGCAGATCTTCGGCTTGTGCAGGAGTTTTTGGGGCACAGCTCCATCAGGACCACACAGATCTATACTCGGCTGAGCCGTAGCGAGCTGAAAAGCCATTATCTGCAGCATCATCCCAGATACAAGCTGTGCGGCAATGATGGTGCGGGGGATGAGATTAACCAGCTGGAACAAAAAATATCTGAACAAAAAAAATCTGAATGAAGAAAAGAAGGTGCTTTTATCAAACGTTTTGTTATCGTTGTTTTGGATAGTGTGGGCGTAGGCGCAGCGCCGGATGCTGCCGCCTATGCTTGCGCAGATACCAATACATTGGGGCATGTGATCAGTGCTTTTCCCCGGGCACTTCCCTGCATGCAATCTTTGGGCCTGGGAAATATTCTTCCTCTGGCGGGGGTCCCTCCCGTAGAGAGACCCATAGCTGCCTGGGGGAAGATGCAGCCCCAGGGAGCCGGGATGGATACGACCAGCGGTCATTGGGAGATCGCCGGGACACCTTTGTCCCAGCCTTTCCCCACCTTTCCCAAGGGCTTTCCACCGGAGATCATGGAGCCATTCTCTGCCGCCTGCGGGCGGGGGATCCTGGGGAATTACCCGGCTTCCGGGGTGGAGATCATTCAGAATCTGGGCACTGCGCATGTGGAAAGCGGGAAGCTGATCGTATATACCTCTGCGGACAGTGTTTTTCAACTGGCAGCCCATGAGGAAATCGTTCCGCCGGAGCAGCTTTATGCTTATTGTCGGATCGCCCGCGAACTTTTGCAGGGGAAATATGCGGTTGGCCGTGTCATTGCCCGCCCGTTTCGTGATGATGGAAAAGGAAATTATATCCGCACGGAAAACCGCCGGGATTTTTCTCTGGAGCCGCCGGTTGGGAATCTGCTGGAGGCCTGTCAGGCCGCAGGGCTCCCGGTCTGTGCTGTGGGGAAGATCTATGACATCTTTGCGGGGAAACATATTGACAGGGCGCTTCCCGGCCACAATAACCGGGAGTCTATGCTCTCTTTGCTGCAGGCTTTGGAGAGGGAGGAAGGTGGCCTGATCTTCGCCAATTTTGTGGATTTTGATATGCTTTACGGGCACCGGAATGATGCGGAAGGCTATGCAAACGCTCTGGCAGCTTTCGATCAGGCTTTGCCTGAGCTGTTGTCTGCGCTGAAAGAGGAAGATATTCTGGCCATCTGCGCAGACCATGGGAATGACCCGACAACGCCCAGCTCAGATCATAGCCGGGAAAATGTACCTTTGCTACTTTATGGAGCAGGGCTTCGCCCGGTATCCCTGGGAACCCGCTGCTCTTTTGCCGATTTAGGCCAAAGCGCCGCGGATTATTTGGGCCTGAAAGCCCTGAACAGCGGCAGTAGCTTTTTGCAGGAAATTATTTAGGAGGGGAGCCTATGAAAATACAGGAACAGATCAAACGGATATTGGAGAGCGCGGAGTATATCTCTGCACACTTGCCCCCGGCAGAAACCGCCATTGTTCTGGGTTCTGGCGTGGGCCCGCTGGTGCAGATCATTCAGGATCA
Organism: Bacillota bacterium; assembly: GCA_030528765.1. Taxonomy (GTDB): domain Bacteria; phylum Bacillota; class Dehalobacteriia; order UBA4068; family UBA4068; genus RGIG3155. Next base: position 12,718 of record JAUMYD010000003.1, on the reverse strand, counting down.
ACAGGCGCTGGAATACAGTGAGATCCCCAATTTCCCCCAAACAACGATCCCCGGCCACAGCGGGAAACTGATCTGGGGGCGAGTACACGGTCGCCCTGTATACGCCTTCAGCGGACGTTTTCATTATTATGAGGGGCATGCTCCGGAAACAGTGATTCTGCCTATGCGGATACTGAAGCCCCTGGGCGTGAAGTGCCTGATCCTGACCAATGCTGCAGGAGGGATCAATACAGCCTTTCAGCCGGGAGATCTGATGCTTATCAATGACCACATCAATCTCAGTGGTTATAATCCGCTGAGAGGAGAAAACATTCCCGATTGGGGCCCTCGTTTTCCGGATATGAGCTATGCTTATGATCAGGAATATAGCGAACTGCTTCTGGAGATCGGGAAGGAGCAGGGCCTGTGCTTGCATCAGGGGGTTTATTGTGGCCTTTCCGGCCCCAGCTTTGAGACCCCTGCGGAGATTCGTATGCTGCGCATCCTTGGTGCGGATGCTGTGGGTATGTCCACTGTTCCTGAGGTGTTGGCCGCGCACCAGATGGGCATTCGGATCCTGGCGGTTTCCTGCATCAGCAATATGGCGGCCGGGATCCTTGAGCAGCCCCTTTCCCATGAGGAAGTAAATGAGACCAGCCGAAAAGTGGAGCAGAAATTTTGCGCTCTGATCGAGGAGTTTTTACGGAGGCTTTCCAATGAACACGATTGATATTGTTGCAAAAAAAAGAGATGGGCTGCGCTTGTCAGAGGAAGAGCTGGCCTTTATCATTCGCGGTTGCGTGGATAGCAGCATTACGGATTATCAGCTTGCTGCCTTCCTGATGGCCGTACGTATTCGCGGTCTTGATTTGGAAGAGACGGTGAATTTAACCAAGTTGATGGCTGAAAGCGGGGATATTATGTGCTTCGGCGATCTGCCTGGTATTAAGGCGGATAAGCACTCCACCGGTGGCGTGGGGGATAAAACCAGCCTGATCGTTATGCCCATTGTTTCTGCGGCCGGCTTGATTGCTGCAAAAATGTCTGGGAGGGGGTTGGGGCATACCGGCGGTACTCTTGATAAGCTGGATTCCATTCCCGGCTTCCGCTGCAGCCTGAGCAGGGATGAATTTTTGCAGCAGCTGGAGCAAATCGGCATTGCGCTGGTCAGCCAAAGCGGCGAGCTGGCTCCGGCAGATAAGGTCCTCTATGCTCTGCGGGATGTGACCGCTACTGTAGATAGCCTTCCGCTTATAGCAGCCAGCATTATGAGCAAAAAGCTGGCAATGTCTGCGGATGTTCTGGTTTTGGATGTTAAATATGGCAGCGGCGCCATGCTTCCCCTGCTGGAGGAGGGCCGTGAGCTGGCTGAATTGATGGTCGGGATCGCCACCAGAAGGGGGATCCGCGCTTCTGCGGTGCTGAGCTCCATGGAGCAGCCGCTGGGGCGGGCCGTTGGCAATGCCCTGGAGGTTCAGGAGGTCTTGGAAGTCCTTCGTGGAGAAGGCCCGCCTGATTTACGGGAGCTCTGCCTGGTTCTGGCAGGCGAGCAGCTTTATCTTTCCGGCCGCTGTGCTTCTCCGGAGGAAGCGAAGGAGCTGGCTGCAGAGGTGCTGGATAGCGGGAAAGCTTATGCCCGTTTCTGTGAGATGGTTCGTGCGCAGGGAGGAAATGATGATTTTTCGCAGCTTCCCCAGGCTGAGCTGGTGGTGGAATACCGGGCGAAGCGAGAGGGCTATCTGGCTTCCTTTGATACGGCTGGCTTGGGCCGTGCAGCTGTTCTTCTGGGCGCAGGCCGTCAGCGGAAGGAGGATGTACTGGATTATGGTGCAGGCTTCCTGCTTCATCACAAGGTAGGGGATCGGCTGAAGCAAGGAGATCTGCTTTTGGAGATCCATGGGCACGATGAAGCTGCCATCCTTGAGGTGTGCAAGCGTCTGGATTCCTGCATTCATATAGGGGATGAATGCCCGCCGCTTCCCGCTCTGGTAGTCGGCTTGATTCGTCCATGATCCCAGTCTTTGCAGGGAACTTTTTTCGGGGCTGTGTGTTTTCGCTGCCGCTGTTTTCAGGTCCCGGATGAAGGAGGTTTTTGTGAAAAGAAGAAAAAAAGCCGTGTTTCTTTCTTGGGGGCTTTTGTTGCTGATTCTCCTCTTTCTGGGGCTTTTGCTGGATGCTTCCTCCAAAAAAGATGCAAATCTCCTGCGGGATCTGGGTCTCTTTGCCGGCGTGGAAGGGGTAAATGCCCTGAATTCGACTTTGAGCCGGGCTGAAGCTGCTCATATGCTCGTTTGTCTGCTGGGAGCCGAGGAGAATGCCCGAAGCCGGGAGTGGCCGCACCCTTTTCAGGATATTCCCGCCTGGGCAGAGCCAAGCATTTCTTATCTTTTTGCCGAAGGCCTGTGCCAGGGCATTACCCAGGAAGAATTCTGCCCGGATCTCCCTTGCAGTCTGCAAATGTACCTGGGGTTTGTTTTGCGGGCTTTGGGCTACAGTGAGGAAGCGGGGGATTATACTTATGAGGAGATCGTGCCCTTTGCACGCAGCTTGGGCCTGCTGCCAGAAGGCCTGAGCGGTGAGGAGGATTTTCTTCTGGATTACGCGGTTGCAATATCTGTTCGTGCTTTATCCACTGCTTTGCGGGATGAAAACATGAACCTTTTTGATAAGCTGCTTCAGGAAGGGGCTATCCCCAAAGAGGCAGCGAAAAAATATGCTGCGCTTTCCATGTTTGTTGGGCAGGCAGAAAAAGAAGCCGGGGAAGGATGAACATCTTCCCCGGCAGGAAAAAGCGGACAGGGACAGTCTGCTTTTTTAAAGGCATTTCAGTAGTTTCCTCCAGCTACGGAACCAGGAGGCCTTTTCCACATCCTCCCCGGCTTGAAGCTCCACAGAGAACAGAAAACGGCCATCCCGGAAGATACGCAGCTCTCCGCAGGGATCTCCGGCAGAAACGGGAGCTTTCAGCAGCGGAGGCAGGATGATCTTCTCCGTGATCAGGGCCTGCTCGTTTTTTTGTGCCGTGTAGCTGACATCCTGCTTGAGGATCAAAGGAATGGTATCCTTTTTTCCCTTGCTGATCGGGAGGCTGGCAATTTGCTCACCCGCAGTGTGCAGTAATCTGCAGCTGAAAGAATTGAAACCGTAATTCAGTAGATCCATACTTTCTTTGAAATGCGCTTGCCGTTCCTGGCAGCCCAAAACAACGGAGATCAGACGAAGATCCTCCCGTTTTGCTGTAGCTACCAGGTTTCGCCCTGCTTCACTGGTGTATCCGGTCTTGATCCCATCGGTTCCTTCATACCATTTAAGCAGTCGGTTCGTGTTCCAAAGCGTCAACAGTTTCGGCTCCGGCCGGAATTCATATTCATAAATGGACGTGTATTCCAGAAAGCCCGGCAGATGAATTGCATAATACGCCAGCTTTCCCAGATCCCGGGCTGTGGTATAATGGTTTTCCTCATGCAATCCATGGGGATTGGCGAAGTTTGTTCCCTGCATTCCCAGCTCTGTCGCTTTTTCGTTCATCATCTGTATGAAATTTTCATAGCTGCCTCCGATGAATTCTGCCATTGCATAAGAGGCATCATTTCCGCTGCCCACCGCAATGGCGATCAGCATTTCCTCCACGCTGCGGCTCTCCCCGGGAAAAAGATAAACCTGTGAACCGCCCATGGATGCGGCCGCTTCACTGACCATCACCTGCTCATCCAGGGAAACGCTTCCTGCTGCTACTGCTTCCAGTGCCAGGCATATGGTCATGATTTTTGTCACACTGGCCGGATAAGCCTTTTCCTCTCCGTTCATTTCGTAGAGGACCTCACCGCTGCTTCCATCCAGCAGAAGTGCACTTTTGCAATTCAGGGCGGGCCCGTTTTCTGCCAGCGCTTTTCCTGAAAAAAACAGCAGCAGCAATATACCCAGAAAAACCCCAAAGCCCATTTTTTTATGCATAAGTTCTCCCCCCTTTTACCAGCATAGTATGGGGAGGCTCTTTTTTTTATGCCCGTTGTTTTTTCAGCGAAAGAGGCCTTTCTGGGGCTTCCCCTTTACAAAAGCAGGGCTTTAAGATAAAATATAAAAGATATGGGAGGTGTTCCATGCAGAATTTACTGGTTTATTCCACAAAAGCATATCATTCGTTTTCAGAAGAATGGCTTCCCCATCGGGATTGCAATGAGTTTTGGTCTCTTTATGCTGTCTTGCGCGGCTCAGGTTTTTCTTATGGCTTCCGTTTGGAAATTCGCCATCTGCAGGGGCTGTTTGATTCCTTTGATGAAGCATATTTTGCTTTGAATGATCTTGAGCAGGGAAATTTTTGGAGCCATCGTTATCTTCTTCCGCATGTGGCCCGCTCCCGGCAGCAAGATATGATTTTTGATCATAATAGTTTTTTTTGCAGAGATAATATTCAGATGCTTCTGGAGGATGGGCACCTGGCCCTGCGGATCCGGGGGGAGGATTTTTTTCTTGATTTTTCTGCGGAACTATCTGCTGAGGATATCTGGGTAGATAATGGGGGCGGTTTGCGGATCCTTTCCGGGCCCCGCCCCATGAGCAGCCTGATGTGCGGTTGGAAGCCCATGAGAGCTTGCTTTGCGAAGCTGAAGCACAGCGGAAAAGAGGAGCTTCGCCTGCAGGGAGAGGCTTGCTTTGAACGGATCTGGGGCTGCTTCCCCATTCACAATGCGAAATCGCACTGGGAAAAGTTTTGCTTCCTTCTGCATAATGGTGAAATACTGTCTCTGCTGGATTTCCCCTATGCTGAGAAAAGCTATGCCTGGCTGATCAGCGGGGAAAAAGGGCTTTCTTCATTCTCCGGTCAGAAACTGAATGTTGAAGATAGCCTGGAAATCGAGGAGTGGCGCTTTGGCTGCGGTTGGTATTTGGAGCTTCCGGAACGGCCCAGCTATTTCCTGGTTTCCCTACAGAAGGATGAATTCGTCCTTCCCGTACCCCGTCCTGTTTTGGGGGTTTATGATGAAGCCGGGCTCCATTTGGGTACCGCTTTTGCAGAATTGATGCCCGGTGCCAGAAATGAATTGAATACAATTCCGCTGAAGATCCACCATAACTATTTAAAAGAAGGAAAACCGGAGATCCTATGAGCAGGAAATATCGAATTATTCGCCGGGGCGCTTCTTTGGAAAGCGCAGAGATCAGGATCCATCGATGCAGGGAAAAGAAAGAGCAGCCGAAAGCTGCTGGTGGCCCTGCCAGGCAGGAACAGCCTGCACAGCTCACAGAGGAGGAGCTGCAGGCCCTGCAGAAATTGGCTGCCTGCTATAGCCAGTCTTTGGAATATTTCGAAGCAAAGTCACGCCCCTGGCCTTATATTTGGACGAATTTGATTTTGGGGATGGCGAAGGGCTTCGGTGTGGCGATCGGCATCACCCTTTTGGCCTTTGTCGCGTTGAAAATTCTTAATGCCCTGCAGATTCTGAATCTGCCTCTGATCGGTGATTTTATTGCTGAATTGCTGGATTATGTGAACAATATTCGGGATTTTGGGAAATAGGAGTGCTTATGTTCTGGTTTATTATCCTTTTTTGTCTTGCTTTGGATCAAATCAGCAAATATATCGTCTCCAGCAGCATGCAGCTGGGGGAGAGCATTCCCGTTCTGGGAGAATTTTTGCAGCTGCACTATATTCTGAATGATGGAGCTACGCTTTCCATGCTCAGTGGTCATCGTTGGTTTTTCGTTGGCCTGACCGTGGTCGTTCTGGCTGTGGTTTTGTATTTGCATTATCAGATCCCAAAGGATTACAAGGCTTTTCATATCGCTTTAGCCTTTTTTATCGGTGGCACACTGGGAAATTTTATCGACAGACTCCTCTACGGTGCTGTGGTGGATTTTATTGATACGCCTGTTTTGGCTATTTTCAATATAGCGGATTGCTTCATCACGGTTTCTGTCTTTTTCCTATGCGGAATGCTGCTCTTTGGTCGTCTGGGCAGGATCCTGGATAAGAAGGAAAACCTTGGAAAAATGAAAGAGAATACGGCGTCGGGAAAAGCGCCTTCTGCAGAAAAAGAAGAAGAGTAGGGTAAAATGATTGATAAAAACATAGAATTGACAATTAAAGAGACCAGTCAGGGGCAGCGTCTGGATGTTTTTCTGGCAGAGCAATATGAAGAGTTCACCCGTTCCCGCATCCAGAACATGATCAGAGATGGTTTGGTAATAGTGAACGGCGGCACGGTTAAAACCGGCTACAGGCTGCAGGCTGGGGATCAGTTGCAGCTGATTTTCGTGGAGGATGCCCCGGCCCGCTCTGTGGCAGAGGATATTGCGCTGGATGTGGTCTATGAGGATGTGGACATTATCGTAGTCAATAAGCCGCAGGGAATGGTGGTGCATCCTGCTTTTGGTCACGCCCAGGGAACGCTGGTCAATGCCCTTTTGCACCACTGCGGGGATTTGGCCGGGATCAATGGGGTCCTGCGCCCCGGCATTGTCCATCGCATTGACATGGATACATCCGGCCTGCTGGTGGCAGCAAAAAATGATGCCGCCTATTTGGGGCTTACTGCGCAGTGGAAAACACATGATATCGAACGACGCTATCATGCCCTGCTTCATGGGATCATCCCGGAAGACAGGGGCAGCATTGATGCACCTATTGGCCGGCACCCCCGTGAGCGGAAGAAGATGGCTGTAGAGCCTAAAAACGGACGGAATGCCATTACGCATTATCGTGTTCTGGAGCGTTTGCCTTTTTCTGCCTGCACTTATGCGGAAATGCGCTTGGAGACCGGCCGTACCCACCAGATTCGTGTGCACATGGCACATCTGGGCCACCCTGTGGTGGGAGATAAAACCTATGGCCGCAGAAAAGAAAGATACCAGCTGGCGGGGCAGCTTCTTCATGCCAAGGTGCTGGGCTTCAAACACCCTATTCATGGAGAGAGCCTGCGCTTTGAATCCCCTTTGCCGGATTATTTTCAGCAGCTGCTGGAGGAAATGAGGATGCCCAATGTTTGATTACCCGGATGTTTTCCTGCGGGGTGAGGCTTTGCTTGGGCAGGAGGGCCTGAAAAAGCTGGCCGCTGCCCAGGTGCTGCTCTGCGGTGTGGGTGGGGTCGGTTCTTATGTGGCAGAGGCACTGGTTCGCTCCGGCTTGGGTGCTATCCGCATTGTGGATTTTGATCAGGTGGCCCCTTCCAATATCAATCGCCAGCTTTGCGCATTGCATAGCACCATCGGCTTGGATAAGGCAGAGGTGACTGCTGCTCGTCTGGCAGATATCAACCCCGGCTGCAGAATTCAGATAGAGAAAAGCTTTATTGACGCAGATAATGCTGCCGCTCTGATGGAGGGCGTGGATTATGTTGCGGATGCCATTGATTATCTGCCGGGAAAGCTGGCCTTGGCACTGAACGCCAAAGAAAAAAGCATCCCCTTTTTATCGGCCATGGGGGCGGGGAGACGATTGGATCCCAGCCAGCTGCGGGTGGAGGATATCAGCCGCACCCATATCTGTCCGCTGGCTCGGAATTTCAGGCGGGAGCTGCGCAGCCGGGGTCTTGACCGTGGGGTTGAGGTGGTTTTCAGTCTGGAGCATCCTCTGCCGCCGGTCAGCACAGTAGCCGGGGAAAAGGCACCCATTGGCAGCCTTTCTTTTGTTCCCGGGGCTATGGGCCTCTTGATGGCTTCCGTGATCGTAAGAAGACTGGCCGGCCTGGCATAGGAAGTGAAGAACTATGGATCTATTTGATGTAGCCTCTGCAGAAAAACGAAAAAGATCAGCTCCGCTTGCTGCCCGAATGCGGCCGCGGACGCTGGATGAATATATTGGACAGGAAGAGATCGTCGGGAAGGGAAGATTGCTTCGCCGGGCGATCGAGGCAGATCAGCTGTCCTCTGTGATTTTTTATGGCCCCCCGGGCAGTGGCAAGACCACACTGGCGGAGATCATTGCCAACACCACCGGTGGGAATTTCCGTACGCTTTCCGCAGTTAATTCCGGCGTGGCGGATATTCGGGAGCTGCTGAAGTTTGCCCGGGATGAGCAGAAGCTTTATGGGCGGAGGACGGTGCTTTTCATTGATGAGATACACCGCTTCAATAAAGCGCAGCAGGATGCTTTGCTTCCTGCAGTGGAGGACGGAACGATCGTTTTGATCGGTGCCACCACGGAGAATCCCTTTTTTGAAGTGAACAGCGCCCTGATCTCCCGCTCACGCATTTTTCGGCTGAAGGCGCTTTCTGCGAAGGATATCCATTGTCTGCTGCAAAGAGCTTTGGAGGATCCGCGGGGCCTGGCGGAATACTCTGTCTGTATTGATGATGATGCCCTATGGCATTGGGCCAATATTTGCGCTGGGGATGCCCGCACGGCATACAATGCCATGGAACTGGCTGTGATCACCACGGAGCCGGGAGAGGACGGCCTTCGCCATGTGGATCTTTCTATTGCCGAGGAAAGCATACAGGCACGGAATATCAGCTACGATAAGGATGGGGACTGGCATTATGATGTTATTTCCGCATTCATTAAAAGTATGCGTGGCTCGGATCCGGATGCTGTGCTGCATTGGTTGGCCCGAATGACAGAGGCCGGTGAAAACCCGGAATTTATTGCCCGGCGAATCATGATCTGCGCGGCAGAGGATGTTGGTCTGGCGGATCCGCAGGCATTGGTGCTGGCCACTGCTGCGGCGGATGCCGTGCACCATGTGGGCTGGCCGGAAGCGCGGATCATTCTGGCAGAGGCGGCGATCTATGTGGCGACTGCCCCGAAATCCAATTCTGCATACAGGGGGATCAACAAGGCCATTGCTGATCTGCGGGACAAGCCTTTTTCTGGCGTTCCTTTACACCTGCGGGATGCCAGCTATAAGGGTGCAAAATCTTTTGGGCATGGCAAGGATTATAAATACCCTCACGATTTCCCCGGGCATTATACGCCCCAGCAATATCTTCCGGATGAACTGAAGGACGCCTGCTATTATCTGCCGGGAAGCAATGGACGGGAACTGCGGATCCGTGAAGTGATGGAGAACATCCGCAACCTGAAAGCGGGAAAAAAACCCGGAGAGACTGAGGAATAACCATAGAGCAATAATTATATATATAAAGGTTTGTGAAAGACAGTGTATAATGATGTCGTTATTGATCATTTTAATCAGCCGAGAAACAGTGGAAAGATTCACGATTGCGATGCCTTTTCCAAGGTGGAAGGCGGAAATTGCGGTGATGTGATCTTTTTCTACCTTTCGATAGAGAAAGGACGGATCCGGAAGGTGAAGGCAAAAGCTTTCGGCTGTGCTGCCGCCATTGCCTCTGCCAGTATGCTCAGCACCATGCTTCGGGGCTGCAATCTGGAAGAAGCAAGGCTGATCAGCGGCGAAAAAATTGCGGAGCGCCTAGGTGGGCTTCCTGAGGCAAAGCTGCCCTGTGCAGCATTGGCTGCAGAAGCTTTGGAGCAGGCATTGGATGATTATGAGCAAAGACAATCCTAAAGCAGGCAGAAAAGTTTTGGTGGGAATGAGCGGCGGTGTGGATAGCTCTGTTGCCGCTCTTTTGCTGCAGCAGCAGGGCTACGAAGTCATTGGTGCTACTATGGATACCGCTTATGGGAATGCTCCAGAGCAGGCCCGAGAGGTTTGCCGGGATCTGGGACTGTCTCATTATGTGATTGATGTACGGCAGGCCTTTCGCAGGGATGTGATTGAGCGCTTCCTGCACGCCTATTTGCATGCAGAAACCCCCAATCCCTGCGTGGAATGCAATCGGAATATTAAATTTTCGCTTTTTCTGCCTTTGATGGAGGAGCTGGGTGTGGATTATTTTTCTACCGGCCACTATATTCGCTGTGAGCAGAAAAACGGCCGCTATTTGCTGCGCTGTGCTGTGGATGAGCAGAAAGATCAATCCTATTTTCTTTATGCCCTGCAGCAGAATATTCTTTCCCGCTGCCTTTTTCCTCTGGGAGGAATGACAAAGACAGAGGTGCGGGAATTGGCTGCGGAATTTGGCCTTAGCTCAGCTGGACAGAAGGATAGCTACGATATTTGCTTTATTCCCGGTGGGGATTACAGAGAGCTGTTGCAAAAAGAAGCCCCAGGACAGCTGCAGCCCGGGGATATTCTGGATCTTGACGGAAACTGCCTGGGGCAGCATAATGGGCTGGCAAACTATACGCTGGGACAGCGCCGTGGTTTGGAGATCGCGCTGGGCACACCTGCTTATGTGTTGGATTTTGATCTGGAGCGAAATGCCCTCCTGGTGGGGCCTAAAACTGCTTTGATGAGGCAGCGGGTGCGGGTCTGCAGAAATAATTTTCTTGCCTTTGCGCGGCTGGACAAGCCGCTTCGCGTCTGGGTGAAGATTCGTTACCGGGCACTTTCTCAGCCTGCCACTTTGCTTCCTCTGCCCGCTGCGGATGAGCTGGAGATATGCTTTGATGAAGCGCAGTGGGGCGTAACACCCGGGCAATCTGCAGTTTATTATGATGGAGAATATTTGCTTGGCGGCGGTACGATCTGCCGGGATTAGCAAAAAGAATTGGTTATTTCTTTCAGCATATTTCTATTCTGCTTGCTGCATGCTATCTTTGGAGGTGAGAGCAGGTGGATAGTAAAGGATATCGTTATTTGATGGCCGGTGCATTGGTGGCATTGGTTGGCGCACATGTGGGTCTGTGTTGTCAGGAAAAAAGTATGAGACCCGCAGTGCGGAGCGCACGAGCCAAAGCGGCTCGTTTTACAAGCCGGGCCTCCCGCGAGGCTGGCCATATGATCAGCAGCATGGGAGAACGGCTTGCGAATCACATCAGATAGCAAGGGGGACGGTCAGCCGTCCCTACATAGAAATAAATAAAAGGCTCTATGAATGGCAAAAGAATATCCGGCGGGAGTTTTCCCGCCGGATTCGCTTTTGGCTTGGCTTATGCGTTTTTTGGTTTTTCTGCCTCCGCAAAAAGCTGTACCAGGTGGAGCAGCATATCCACGATTTTTTCCATTGCCTGCACGGAAACGAATTCATAGCGGCTATGGAAATTCCCCCCACCAACACCCAGGTTAGGGCAGGGAAGCCCCATAAAGGAAAGCCGGGCACCATCCGTACCTCCGCGGATCGGCTGGATCAGCGGCTCCAGCTGCACATCCCGGCAGGCCTGCATGGCATACGTAATGAGCTGCGGGAATGCTTCCAGCTTCTGGCGCATGTTATAGTAGCTGTCAGAAATTTTCAGGCTGAGGGCATTTTCCCCGTATTTTGTCCGGAAAAAGGCAGCGGCAGCCTGAAGAAGCTCCTTCTTTGCCTGAAATTTTCCCAAGTCGTGATCCCGGATGATGTATTCCAGAAAAGCTTCCTCCACATCTCCCCGGAAGGCATGCAAGTGATAGAAGCCTTCATACCCATCGGTGCAGGCCGGGTTTTCAAAAGTTGGCAGCATTTGCTGGAATTCCATGCCCAAAAGAATGGCATTTTCCATGCGCCCTCTGGCACTGCCCGGGTGAATCCCCTTCCCCCGGATCTGCAGCAAAGCAGAGGCAGCATTGAAGTTTTCGTATTCAATGGCTCCTGCTCGATCTCCATCGCAGGTATAGGCAAAATCCGCGGCAAAAACTTTGACATCAAAATGATCCGGGCCCCGGCCGATCTCCTCATCCGGTGTGAAGGCCAGGCGAATGGGGCCGTGGGGGAGTTCCGGATTTCGCAGCAGGTATTCTGCCATCGTGACGATTTCCGCAATGCCGGCCTTGTCATCTGCACCAAGCAGAGTCCTGCCATCTGTAACGATCAGCTCATCCCCCAGATAATGCAGCAGTTCCGGGTATTCCTTTGGGGACATTCGGATCCCCGTTTGCGGATCCAGAAGGATCTCTTCTCCTTCAAATCTCAGTCTGCGCGGCCGAACGTTTGCTGCACTGAGCGCGGAGGAGGTGTCCATATGGGCAATAAAGCCCAGCGTGGGCAGTTCCTTTACCGAAGTGGCCGGAATGGTGGCATAAACATAGCAGAATTCACTGAGCTGAACATCTTCCGCACCGAGATCGATTAGTTCCTGCTTTAGGTGATGGGCCAGAGCCCACTGCTTTTCCGTGCTGGGGCAGCAGCTGCTGTTTTCATCCGATTCTGTATCAAAGGAAACATAGCTTAAAAAGCGGCTTACAACATCCATATTCTTTCCTCCCTGCGGTCTAAAAAAGCTGATTATTTGTATGCAAAGGGCTTTCTCTGCTGTTCTCTTTTGCCCAACGCACCGGAAAAGCCATGCAGGCAAATTTTCTACGCCAGAGCCGCATATCCTTCATTTTTCCGGGGCCGGAATGGGCTCCGGAAAAGAAAGCCGGCAGGTTGCTGCAGAGGCAGATTTTTTCTACCTGCATACCTTTTGTGTGGTGTTTTTCTGCTTCTTCTTTTGCCGATCCCTCCCGGCTGCAATCCGGATTTTCCGGGCGCAGCTTTCCCTTCTGCTTTCCAGCCTTTACCATCTGCCGGAGAAGCGTTTGGCTGTTGCCGGGCTCTTTTTTTATCCTCCCCTAGCATCCCCGGATCCGCCCCGGATATTACGAGCAGAAAAGCTGCTGCTGGGCTGCCTCTGGTCGTTCCCCTTGCTTCCGCTGGGAAGAAGCATTATAATTTTTTATAAAAAAAGATTTTCGGCGCAATAGTTTATTTTTATTTTAGATAGTTTCCTTAAGCTTGCTTTGAGGTGATTTATTATGTTTCATATCCTTGTTGTGGATGATGATAAAAACACGAGGCTTTTGCTGAAAGCAGTTCT
>JAUMYD010000067.1 GCA_030528765.1 Bacillota bacterium | reverse complement strand
TGGATCCTGTTGCTCATAAAGCTGGCGAAGTTCCCCTATCGTGCTGCGCAGCATATCTTCGTGCAGCTTGGTCATCTCACGGCCCAGGCTGATCTGTCTTTCGGATCCCCATGCCTCTTCCATATCGGCCAAGCTTTTTTTCAGCCGGTGCGGTGCCTCATAAAAAATCATGGTGCGTTGCTCGCCAACCAGCTCCTGCAAGCGCTCCCGACGTTCTTTCTTTTCCCGGGGAAGAAAGCCCTCAAAGCAAAAACGTTGTGTATCAAGGGCGCTGGCCACCAGGGCAGTCAATATCGCACTGGCACCGGGAATCACCACCACCGGAATATCGCAGGCAACGGCCGCCTGCACTAGATCCTGCCCGGGATCGGAAACAGCAGGCGTTCCTGCATCGGAAATTAGAGCCAGGCTCTTTCCTTCCTGCAGGGCATCAAGCAGGGCCCCGGTCCGCAGGGATTTATTGTGCTCGTAATAGCTGATAAGCGGCTTTTTGATCTCAAAATGGTTGAGCAACTTCCGACTGACCCGGGTATCTTCTGCAGCAATCAGATCCACTTCCCGCAGGATCCGCAGTGCCCGAAGGCTGATATCCTCCAGATTCCCGATAGGAGTGGATACCACATATAGAGTTGCGGACATTTTAATCCTCCCCCCTTCCCATGTAGATCAGCTTCATTTCATCTGAGTATATATTTTCTGCCTGGTAAACCATCAGCGGTGCTTCAACATGAAGCTGCCCCCTGCGGCCCAAGCTAAACTGCGCCAGCAGCAGATTGGCTTCTTTCTCCGCTCTGGGATGAACCATACGCAGACGACAGCAATGAAGCCGCCTTTTTTCTGCGGAAACAAGCAGCTCCTCCAAGCGCTCAGCTCTGTGCACAACATAGAAGCGGCCCAAGGGCTTCAGCAGGGCAGCCGCAGTATCCAATAGTTCGCTCAGTGAGCAAAAGCTTTCTGAGCGGGCGGCGGCCCGCAATGGGTCACTGCTGACTTTTCCTGCTCCAACTTTATAATATGGGGGGTTCGAAACGGCTACATCAAAAGCAGCCCGTCCGTATAGCTCAGCGGCCTGCCGGATATCCCCTTCCTGAACCTGAATTTGTTCATTCAAACCGTTCAGAATCACACTGCGCCGAGCCATTGCAGCCATTGCAGGCATCAGCTCCAGAGCCTGAATCCTGCATTTTGGCTCTTTTGCTGCTAGCAGAAGTGGAATAACCGCCGTTCCTGTTCCCAGATCAATGAGTCTTTCTCTTTTTTGGAGCTTAACAAAATCCGCCAGCAGAATCGCATCAATACTAAAACCAGGGGCTGAAGTGCTTTGAATCACTTTTAGTCCCTGGCAGTATAAGTCATCAATTCGCTCATTGTCTTCCAGCTGGAAACTGGTCATACTTTTTTCCCTTTATGCAGCAAGAAATTCAGACAGAAAAGGCAGTCCTCTTCCCTACTCTGCCCAAAACTCCCCGGACAGATGTGGAATCCCTCATCATAAAGGTTCGCCAGGGCTTCGAATCCATTACTCTGATAATTTTCATCCACCAGACGCTTCTGCAGATTGGCATTTTGGTGCTCCAGCTCCGCAACCTTCTGGCAGAGCTCTTCTCCTTGCCGGAGCAGCGTGCCCAGCGCTTCCTGCCACTGCTGAATTTCCTGATATAAACTCATGGCTTAATCCTCATCCTCAATGATGATCATATCATCATCTTCCGGGGGAATATCATAAACCCGCCCTTTCTTCTTTCCGGGCTGATCATCATAGTTTTCAAATTTCAGGCAGCACATCAAACGCCCGCAAACACCGGATATTTTAGCAGGATTAAGAGAAAGATTCTGTTTCTTTGCCATCTTAATGGATACCGGCTGGAATTCACCCAAAACGCTGTGGCAGCAGAGAACACGGCCGCAACTGCCAATGCCGCCCACAACCTTCGCCTGATCACGAACACCAATTTGCCGCAGCTCGATTCGGGTACGGAACACAGAAGCCAAATCTTTTACCAATTCCCGGAAATCCACGCGCCCCTCTGCCGTGAAATAAAAAACGATCTTGCTGACATCAAAGGTATAGGAAACTTCCACCAAATTTATAGGAAGCTTATGCAGAGCAATTTTTTTCTGGCAGATATCAAAGGCTTCTTTCTCTGCAAGCAGATTGCTTTCATGTTTCTGCCGATCTTCGTCAGTGGCGATGCGAAGAACATCCTTCAAAGGGCTGACAAGATCCTCCTCCGGGACATCCTTGGGGCCCAGAACCACTTCCCCAAATTCCAATCCGCGGGCAGTTTCCACGATAACAGAATCGTGCAGGCGGATCGACAGCAGCTGGGGATGAAAATAGTATATTTTTCCGTTCCTTTTGAAACGGACTCCCACAATAGTTGTCATCTGTCCTCCTAAATATTGTTTTCAAAAGCTACTTATTATTATACTCCAATAAGAAAAATTTAGCAATCAGCGCGCACAAATTTGCCGAAGACGCAGATAGCTTACCTCGACCAGCAGCTTTTGGTTGATCCCCCTCTCCAGCTGGCCAATACTCTGCTCCAGCAAATCAGCAGCCTCCAGGGCAGAGGCAGGGCTCCATTTCAGCCCGGATCCAAAACAAGCCGCTTTATGCAGACATTCCAGCATGGCAAAAAGAAAATCACTTTGTGCGCTCCGGTCCTTTTCAAAGTCCCGGGCTTTCAGCAAAACCTGATAGACAGGCATTTCCGGAAGGGCAGCCAAAAAAGCCTCCGCCGCCTCCAGCAGCTCCGGGCGGCTTTCCCGCTGTTGCTCTTTCTCCCCAAAAGAAAAATGCTGGCAACGGCTGATGATGGTGGGAAGCAGCTGATCCGGCTGCTCGGTCAGGAGGATCAAAAGGGTATTCTCTACCGGCTCCTCCAAAAGCTTAAGAAGCGTATTCGCAGCCTCCATGCTGATGTTTTCTGCCTGCTTCAGGATATAGATCTTATAAAAGCCTGCCAGGCGGCTTAATCCGGCACCAGAGATCAAATCCCGCATAGCTTCTACTTTGTGCTGAGCTCCCTGGGGTTCCAGCCAGCGAACATCGGGATGGATACCCAGAAAGTTATTGCGGCAGGCGTGGCAGGCGGCACAAGCCGAAGCATCGTCCAGCGGCTGCAGACATTCCAAAGCTGCAGCAAGTGCCATTGCCTGTTCTTCAGCTTTCTTTCCGCTGAAGATATAGGCATGAAACAGCTGCCCTGCCTGAAGCTGCAGTCGAAGATACGGATGCAAAACAGCGAATTCTGTCATACTCATCCCTTCAATAAAGGTAAAATTGCCTTGACCACAGTAGAAAAAACCTGATCGATCGGGCCACCGGAATCAATGACCCGAAAACGATTCGGTTCCCGGGCCGCCAGTTTATCATAGCCGGCCAGAACTCTCTCAAAAAACTCCTTATCCTCCTGCTCCAGACGGTCCTTTTTTCCGCGGATGCGAGAAAAGGAAACCTCGACCGGAACCCGAAGAAAAATCGTCAGATCTGGACGCACGGAGCCTATGGCAAAGTTCTGCAGTGCTAAAAGAGAATCCAGATCCAAGCCCCGTCCAAAGCCCTGATAAGCAAGGGTGGAATCAAAAAAACGATCGCAAAGAATGATCTTCCCCGCTTCCAACTGTGGGCGAATAAAGGCTGCGCAGTGATTGGCTCTGTCCGCTGCATAAAGCAAGGCCTCCGTTCTCTCATCAACTGAGCCAAAGGCACTGTTCAGCAGCAGCTTCCGAATGGATTGCCCCATTTCTCCCCAGCCCGGCTCACAGGTTGTCTCCACCGAGCAGCCCCGGGTACGCAGCCATTTTCCCAGCTTTCTCATCATCAGGCTTTTCCCGCAGCCATCAAGCCCTTCGAAGGTAATCAGCAATCCTTTCCCCATAGCCCTTCACCTCCAAAATCACGAATAAAAAATTTTTCGCTGATAAAAAAGCATTTCCTCCCTAAAAAAGACAAAAATAGCATCTAAAATAAAGAAGGATAATCCAGCGTAGCAAAATAATCCTGGATTGTCTCTGCACGCCGGATTTGTTTCACTGTGCCGTCCGTTTTCAGCAGTAACTCCTGAGAGCGCAGCTTACCGTTATAATTAAAGCCCATGGCGTGTCCGTGGGCGCCGGTATCGTGAATGACCAAAAGATCACCCACTTCAATTTTTGGAAGCTGCCGATCAATAGCAAATTTATCATTGTTTTCGCAGAGAGAACCGGTCACATCATAAAGATGATCCTTCGGCAAATCCTCCTTGCCCACTACGGTGATATAATGATAGGCGCCGTAAAGTGCAGGGCGCATCAAATCAGCCATGCAGGCATCCAAACCGACATAGTTCTTATAGATCTCCTTTTTATGAATGGCCCGGCTTACCAGCCAGCCATAAGGTCCTGTCATCATACGGCCGCTCTCCATGCAGATCGTCACATTCCCCAGGCCGGCCGGCTGCATAATATCCTCATAGGCCAAGCGGATCTTGTTTCCCAAAGACAGTAGATCCACAGCCTCTTCCCCTGGCGCATAGGGAATACCGATCCCTCCGCCCAGATTGATGAATTCCACAGAAATACCCATGATTTTTTTGATTTTGCTTGCCATATCAAACATCATTACCGCAGTATCACGAAAATAATCCGCCTGCAGTTCATTGGAAACGATCATCGTATGAATGCCAAAGCGCTTCACACCCAAATCCCGGCAGATGGCAATGGCTTCCAGCAGTTGAGTGCCTGTCATTCCGTACTTTGCCTGCTCCGGATAGCCAATAATCTCATTGCCGCCTTTACGTAGAGGCCCGGGATTGTAGCGAAAGGAAAGCAACTCCGGCAGGCGGGCCTCACTGAACAGATAATCGATGTGGCTGATATCATCCAGATTGATAATACTGTTCATTTCCAGTGCCGTTTCAAACTCAATCAAAGGGGTATCGTTCGAAGTCAGGCAAATATCACTGCCACTCAGCCCAACAGCCTTTGCAAGCATCAACTCTGCCAGAGAGCTGCAATCAGCACCACAGCCCTCCTCAGCCAGGATCTCAAGAATATATGGGTTGGGGAGGGCTTTTACCGCATAGTACTCCTTGAAGCCGGGGGCCCAGGCAAAGGCTTTCATCAGCTGCCGGGCATTGCTGCGGATCGCTGCTTCATCATAAATATGAAAAGGTGTACCAAATTCCCGAGCCAAGGCCTCCAGTTTATCTCCACTGCAAGGCAATCTTTTGCTATTCATTTTGCATTTCCTCCATAGCTGAAATCAGATAAGAAGCGGGGATCGCCAGTCCAAGCTGGTCCTCACTGTCCCCCAGCATGGCATATACCACAGCGATCACTTGCGCCTGCTCATTGAAGAGAGGTGAGCCACTGGATCCGGGGTGAACAGCGCCCTGAAAACAGAGCACTTCACCCTCTTGCGTATGCGTAAACCCAATAAGATGGCCTTCGGAAATCGTCCAGTCGTATCCCAAGGGGCTGCCGATAAAAATCAGCTCTCGGCTGTTTGTTTCTATCTCAGAAGCCAATTCTACTGAAGGCAGATCCTCCCCAGGAATCGAAATCAAGGCCAAATCCATTCCTTCAATGCACTTATAATCCCGGGTGCTGAAGACCTGCCCGCCTGCTTCCTTACTGAAGCTGATCGTCAGGATTCCTCCTCCATCCACCACATGTGCATTGGTAACGATCATCCCATTCGGACTGATGTTAAAGCCGCTGCCGCTGCCGCTGTTGGATTCCACGATCACCACCGCATCCCGCAGAGCAGAAAGGCTCCTATCCTTTGCCAGCTCTGCCGAACGTATGAGCTGGCCGAAATCAAAATACTGCGGAAAGAGTGAATAGGCGATCCAAACCGAAAAAGCCAGGATCAAGGTAAGCGCCAGGGCAGCCCGGATGAAGCGGGAACGAAAAGAGCGGATCGGCTCCAGCTCCTCTCCTTCTTCATCCTCATCCGCAGCGGCATTCAACGCTGCGATCTCTTCAAAATCCAGATCACGCTCCTGCCCAGGGCGGGTCTCTTTCCAGTATTCTCCATTAGGGAACAACTGCTCCGGCGCAGGAGCCGGACTTTGCTTGATTCGGTACATTGCCATATCAAATCCCCCACAAAGACAGCAGTGCCGCACAGGAAGCCTGCTCCCAGTTGTTCAGCTGCAACCTGAGCTCTAGGTCCCATTTTGCCCAATCCTCCATGCGACTTCTGTTATAAGCCACAAAAGGAATCCCGGCAGCCTGTGCGGCCTGTGCATCATTGAGCGCATCCCCTACCGCCAGCACATTGCGAAAGGGGACCTGCGGATACTGGGAAGCGACCCAAAGCATTCCCTCCGGGGCTGGCTTCAAACGGGGCACACTGTCCCGGCCCGCGACACAGCTCAGGTGTGGAAGCAACTCCAGTCTGCCCAGATTCTCCTTCAAATTATAATCAGTATTGTTTGTGAGAACAGCCAATTCCGCATGCTCTCCCAAAAAAGCCAAAGCCTCCTTGGCCTTCGGCTCCAGAACCGATTGCTCCAGACCGGCATTTTCCAAAACTGCGACTCCCCGCCACATTTCCTCTGCCAAAGCCGGGTCGTAATCCGGTGAATCGCAGAAAGCCAGAATGGTGTTAGCCGTAGAGGTTCGTTTGTACTGTCCCAGGCCGTACCGATCCAGGAGAGTGTGAACAAAATGCTTCATCGCCGAAAAATCTATGCGGGATTGCAGCAAAGTATTATCCATATCAAAGATAATCAAGTAGTTTTTCATTTTCTGCAGGCAGCCCCATCTTTCGTTTTTTCTATACCGGCCTTAGCGCCTTAATCAGCTTTTTCCCTGGCTGAAAGGCTGACGTCTGTTTCATAATTGATGGGCAGTTTATTACGATAAAGGCCAAGAAGCACGCCAGCAATGACCAAGATAAGTCCGATGATCTGCGTCCACAGCAAAGGCTCTCCCAAAAAGAGAACGGCAAGGATCCCAGAGGAAACTGGCATAAAACTGGCGCAAATGCTGCAGGTGGAAGCGCCCAGCACGCTCAGGCAGCGATTCCAAAGGAAATAGCTGATCCCACCGGGAACCAGACCGCAGAACAACAACCAAAACCACTGTAGACCGCTCAGCTCCAGCAGCAAAGGTATGCGAGGCAGCAATAGCGGAAGGGAGAAAAGCGCTCCCAGGCCGAATATCCAAAATAAGCCCTCCAAGTAGGGGAGCTTATGACTGTATTGTCGGCTGAGCAGAGTATACGCAGCCCAAAGCACGGCCCCAAGCACCAGGATAGAATCATTAAGCGAAAAATGCAGCCTCAGCCCGGAAAGAAAATCAGCACCGGACACGGCTAAAAAAACGCCAGAAAGTGCAAGACAAAGGCCAAAAAATTTCCGCTTACCCAAAGGTTCCCGCAAAAACAGATACGAAAACAGAACAACAAGAATTGGATTGCTTCCGATCACAATGGAAGATTTACTTGCTGTAGAGAATTGCAGACCAAAAGTCATAAAAAATGAAAAACCGATGGTTCCGCTGAGGCTCATCAAAAAAAATGGGAAAAAATATTTTTTGTAAAGAGGAAAATGCAGATTTTGCCCCGAAGCTAACAATGATGCAGCAGAAAACAAAAAAGTCAAAAAGATACGCATCCCTACGATCAAATAGGGATCCACGCCACTTGATACCAGAAATCGAACAATTGGATAGGCACTGCCCCAAAGCACGGCTACCAGAATGACTAAAGACAGATATAGTTTTTTGCTCTGTATGTTCATCTATAATTTTTCTCCTTCGGAGGTCCCATGAACACGAGTTTTCTTTTTTCCCTGAACACCATACAGCTAAAATGGATTGCCTGCTTTTTCATGCTTTTGGATCATATTGGTGCACTGCTCTTTCCGCAGGAAATAATTTTTCGGATGCTGGGGCGGGTCACCTTTCCCATTTTCGCCTTCATGACGGCAAATGCCTGTATACACACAAAAAATATCCGCCGCTACCTTTTGCGGCTGGCTATCTTTTCTTTGGCCTATGAGCCTGTTTTTCACTACTGCATGGGTGGAAAAATAAATATTTTCGCCACGATTTTCTTAGGTGCCTTGGCCATCCATCTCTATACGCTGCTCCTGAAAAACTCTTCTTTAAAATTCCTGGCTTTTCTGCCTTTAGCGCTTTTCTGTATTGCGGCAGAACTCCTTCCCATACAATATGGCGCATACGGAATTGTGCTGATCTTCTTTTTCTACATATTTAGCGGGCGTCCAGCCGGCTTGGTTCTTTCTTCGCTCTGCTGCTGCTTCCTTTATCTGTATCTGAACTGGCCTTCTACCCTGCAGTTCTACTCCCTGCTGGCCGTTCCCCTGATTCTTCTTTATAACGGAAAGCGAGGAAAGGGCAGCAAATGGATCTTCTATATTTTTTACTGTCTGCACATTCCCCTGCTGTATTTGATAGCGCTGCTCCTTTAGCCCAGCTCATCCAGAGTTTGACGGAAAGCGGGGACACATTCTTCCAGAAACCAGCACACCGCAGGCATATCCATATACTTTTGTAGATCCTTGGCAATGGTTTTTTCTGCCAAGCGGAATTCTCCATTTCCCACGGCCAGCTCTTCCAGACATTTTAAATATGCGGAAAGCTTATCGGCAGCCTTTACCAGACGATAAGCAGCTGCCTGCTCATCCGGGCAGATATAGGGTCGATAAACATCCCGTAAATCCTCTGGCAGCATCGAAAGCAGCTTTTCCTTAGCCACGGTTTCGATCTTACTATAGCTGCCTTTAATCTCCGGATTAAAATATTTAACCGGTGTCGGCAGGTCTCCGATGATAACCTCCCCCACATCATGATAAAGCGCCAGCATCAAGATCTGACCGCAATCATGGGAGCCCCCAAAGCGCAAATTATCGATCTCTGCCAAGGCATGAGCGATAACCGCTACCTGATGACTATGTTCCTGTATGTTTTCTGGCTGTACGCTGCGCATCAAACTCCAACGATGAATCAGCTTCATCCGGGACAGGTAGGCAAAAAAATTATACATATCTTCCTCCAATACAATCTTATCTTCTATTATATTATTTTATAGTTCCTCTGTCAACGGAATACGAAGGAAGGCCACTCCACTGAATTGTAGGTGATACAATGATGTGTGACAAATAGAAAAAAGAATAGTGAATAGGAC
>JAUMYD010000205.1:453-2134 GCA_030528765.1 Bacillota bacterium | reverse complement strand
ACATGGTGTTCCAGGAAATGAAATAGATCGGTTCTTTCTCTTCCGTATAAAGGCGGTGCAGTGCCTCGTTGAAAAGCCGATCCGCTTCCTCTTCCAGGGCATTGATCTCGATAATCTTCTCCCGCATCAGGGTGGATTTATGGAAGCGGTGCAGCTCAGCCACCATATCCTTCATGGCCTGGCAGCTGCGGAATATCACCTCGCCCAGCTCCTTGACCTCCGGACGGAAGGCCATGACATTATACATGTAGAGGCCCTGCAGCACATCCTCGATGCTGTCCACAACGCCGTCAATGGCCCGGGAAAGCTCCACGATATCCTCCCGCTCGATGGGCGGAAGGAATTCCTTCATCAGCCGCTCCATCAGCTCATGCCTTACGCCATCCGCAGTATGCTCAATGCTGTGCACCTTATCCTGATACATTTTCGCGTTCTTAGGGTCATAATTCCGTATGCAGCTCTGCAAAAGCACTGCTGCCTCGCAGGCATAGCCCGCACACTTTGTGAATGTTTCATAGTAATAGTTGCTTTCCTTCTTTGCCATTGTCCAGCCTCCTTATCGATCAATCAAAACAGCCACATGAAGAGTTTCGCCATCAAAAAACCGATCAAACCGCAGCCCGGGAAGGTCAGCACCCAGGTCAGGACCATCTCCTTTGCCACGCCCCAGTTTACATTGGAAAGGCGGCGGGATGCCCCCACGCCCATGATCGCCACGGTTTTGGTATGCGTGGTGGAGACCGGGATCCCCGTCAGGGAGGAGAGCAGCAGGCAGGCTGCCCCCGCCAAATCAGCAGAAAAACCCTGGTATTTCTCCAGCTTCACCATATCCATGCCCACTGCCTTGATGATGCGATAGCCGCCGATGGAGGTGCCCAGTGCCATGACTACGCTGCAGAGGATCATCAGCCAGATGGGGATCTGGAAGCTGCTCACCTCTGCCTGGCCGTTTACCAGGAAAATGCCCAGCATGAAAACGCCCATAAATTTCTGCCCATCCTGCGCACCGTGCATGAAGGCCATGGCTGCCGCGCCTGCCACCTGTCCGTGGCGGAAAACACCCAGCGTTTTCCGGCGGTCGATCTTTTTACAGATCAATTCGATGCTGCGGACGGTCAGCCAGCCCAGCCCAAAGCCCAGAACGGTGGAGAGCACAAGGCCATAGATCACCTTGACCCATTCCGCAGCGTTGATGCCGCTGAAGCCGCCGTGAAGGGCAATGGCTGCACCGGAGATGCCCGCGATCAGGGCATGGCTTTCGCTGGTGGGGATGCCGAACCACCAGGCAGCTGTGGCCCAGGTGACGATGGCAAAGAGAGCCGCACAGAGCGCCACCAGTGCTTCGCCGGATTCCCCGCCGAAATCCACCATATTATAGACTGTTGCTGCTACGCTGGCGTTCAGCATCGTCATCACGAAAACGCCCAGAAAATCAAAGAGCGCTGCCATCAGGATGGCGTTCCGTGGGGAGATGGATTTGGTGGAGACACAGGTCGCAATGGCGTTCGGCGCATCTGTCCAGCCGTTTACCATCACCACCCCCAGGGTGAGCAGCACCGTAATGGCAAGTGTCGGGTTTGAAACCAGCTGCGAGAGAAAATCTGCCAATGAGATCGTCATAGTGTCACTTTCTCCTGTATGTTTTTTGAAATTTTCTGTAGAACTGCAATTTTATCCAATT
>JAUMYD010000205.1:0-443 GCA_030528765.1 Bacillota bacterium | reverse complement strand
TACTCTCTTTATTTTAGCGAATAAACAGCGACGATGCAAGCCCTTTGCTGAAAAGCCTGTTTTGCCCGGAATGCATAGTCTGCGCATGGGAAAAGGCTCCGGCACGCAAAAGCGGTACAGCAAAATTTGCTGTACCGCTTTTATGCAGCGTATGAAAATCTCCGGAAAGCAAAGCCGGGGAGGGCAGCTGCAAAAAATCGTTCTCAGAAAATAGATGTTACTGGTTGACGATTGAGGAAGACGAATAGCTGTTCTGCGATTTCTCTAAATCCTTCAGTAGAGGGGCCGGCTCTGCCTTCTCCTTCCCCTTCTGCTGTTCTTTTTTCTTTGAGAAATCCTTGATGATATCGGGAAGGCCTTCATTAGTCAGGAAGGTAGTCAGCCGGCTGGGATTCGTCAGGCTGCTGATTTTCTGATTGAGCTTCTTGTCCTGGGAATAATTC
>JAUMYD010000204.1 GCA_030528765.1 Bacillota bacterium | reverse complement strand
AGAAGTGCATCGAAGCCTTCATTTTCGGTGTGAATACCCCCAGCCGCTGGGGCACCCAGGCCCCCTTCTCCAACATTACCCTGGATTGGACTGTTCCCAACGATATGGCAGAGCAATACGCCATCGTGGGTGGCAAGAAGATGGATTTCAAATACAAGGACTGCAAGGCTGAGATGGATATGATCAACAAAGCCTTCATCGAAGTCATGATCGAAGGCGATGCCAACGGCCGCGGCTTCCAATACCCCATCCCCACCTATTCCATTACCAGCGATTTTGATTGGAGCGCCACGGAGAACAACCGCCTGCTCTTTGAGATGACTGCCAAATACGGCACCCCCTATTTCTCCAATTATATCAACAGCGATATGGAGCCCTCGGATGTGCGCTCCATGTGCTGCCGCCTCCGCCTGGATCTGCGGGAGCTGCGTAAAAAATCCGGCGGCTTCTTTGGCAGCGGTGAAAGCACCGGCTCTGTAGGGGTCGTTACCATCAATCTGCCCCGCATCGCCTATCTCTCCAAAAATGAAGGGGAATTCTATCAGCGCCTGGATCGCATGATGGATGTGGCGGCCCGTTCCCTGAATACCAAGCGCAGCGTCATCACAACGCTGATGAATGCCGGTCTCTACCCCTATACCCGCCGCTATCTGGGGACCTTCAACAATCACTTCTCCACGATCGGCCTGGTGGGCATGAACGAAGCCACTCTGAACGCCGCCTGGCTGCAGCAGGATCTGAGCCAGCCCGCAGCCCAGCAGTTCGCCAGAGAAGTGCTGACCCATATGCGGGATCGCCTCTCCGATTATCAGGAGGAGTTCGAGGATCTCTTCAATCTGGAAGCCACCCCGGCAGAATCCACTTCCTACCGCTTTGCCAAGCATGATGTGGAGCGCTACCCGGATATCATCACCGCTTCCCCCAAAGGTGAAACCCCCTTCTACACCAATAGCTCTCACCTGCCGGTCAGCTTCACCAGCGATATCTTCGATGCGCTGGAGATCCAGGATGAGCTGCAGACCCTGTATACCTCCGGCACCGTTTTTCACGCCTTCCTGGGCGAGAAGCTGCCCGGCTGGGAAGCAGCCGCTGCCCTGGTGCGGAAGATCGCGGAGAATTATAAGCTCCCCTACTACACCATCTCCCCCACGTACTCCGTTTGCCGCAAGCACGGCTATCTGGCGGGCGAGCAGTTCTCCTGCCCGGAATGCGGACAGCCCGCAGAAGTTTACAGCCGCATCACCGGCTACTACCGCCCGGTGCAGAACTGGAACGATGGCAAAACCAAGGAATACCACAGCCGCCAGTGCTATGATATCGAAAACTCCGTGTTAAAAAAGAAGACTGTCTGAGAAGCAGCCGGCAGGCCATGATCTGGCTCCCCTGAAACCTCTCTGTGCGCATGCGCGCAGAGAGGTTTTTCTTTTCCCCGCAGGGAACAAAGCAGGCCTCCTGCCCGTCTTTCAAAGCATGAAGCTCCGCCCCTGCAGCTGCGCTCCTGCTTCTACAAATATATATTACGCCGTATATATTATGTGCAGATGCTTTTCGGGAGGCAAGACTCTCCAGCAAATATTTTTTATACAAAATCCATGTAAGGTAAAATTCTCTTCACGGCTTCACTTTTCCGCCCGGCTGCCGTTTGAAGCTATACGGCAAACTGAAAAAAATTCTCTTCCAACTAATTTTTTGCTTGCATTATCAAACTTTTATGGTATAATTATAAACAACTTATGAAAAAGCTTTCTTTGGAAGATGGGATTTCCCATCCGGCCTTCTTTTTTTGAGATTTTTAGTAAAATTTTCGAAAAACTATGTATAAAATCACAAAAGTTTTCCGAAGCAATTATTCAATTCGCCCCTTTCCGTTTTTTGCGGAAATAGCAAACTATCAGTTTTTTTGGTTTCTCATTGCTGCGCACGCCTGGCAAGCGAAGCAATTTTGGAATAATTATTTTAGTAGGAGGAAGAGAAATGAAAAAGAAAGCCTTACTCGTTTTTGGTCTGGCGATCATTATGATCCTGACCATGTCGCTCACTGCTTTTGCGGCGAACGATCTGAAAGAATTCCCGGATCCGGTGGATCCCCAGTCCTGGGAAATGCCCGATGACATGACCTGGGATGATTGGCAGGATC
>JAUMYD010000066.1:1912-9263 GCA_030528765.1 Bacillota bacterium | reverse complement strand
GGCTGCCCCGGCACCGGAATCTTCCTGAAAGCCCGCAAAGCTGTCAAAGAGATAGAGCTTTCGTTCCGGCAGCAGCAGATTGATGCAGCGGGCAAAAAAGCCACGATAAACACCGAGCTCTGCGGCGGCCCCCGGAACATCTTTCAGACGGCGGCACAGCAGCTCCAGCGTGGACAGGCGTGCGTAGTCATTGTGCAGCTCTTCTTCCGGGAGCAGGTGGCGGGTCAGCTGTGCGGGTGTGGAAAGGATCCTCTGCCGGGGGATCAGCTTTTCCAGGAGCTCTTCTCCCAGAATTTCCTTTGCGGCCCGGCAGGCATCGTTTCGGTCCAGCAGTGTCGTGTTGTTTTTCAGGAAGAGGCATTTCTCCCTCGGGATCCCCAGCTCTTCACAGCGCCGGGAAATGGCATCCGTATGCCGGGCCGTGATGATCAGCAGGTGGAACTCTGTGTTCGCTGCCTGCTCCGGCAGCAGCACCGGTTTCCCCAGGAATCTTTCTCCCATGGGATAGGAATCTACAAAAGCACAGATCCTTTCAAGGGAAAGGCCCTGCTCCAGCAATTCGGATGCGCCACATCCGGTACCCCATACATAAATTGACATACATGCCTCCCATTGGTACAAAATGCGCTTCGTATGTTCCAGGGGGCGATCTCAACCCTGAAAGTTTGTATTTATTATAGCAAATCTGGGCGATTTTACAAGATTTTGGCCTTTTTTCATTTACAAGCTACCCTGCAAAGCGTATAGTATTTTTATGGAAGTTGCTTTTGTATACAATTTGCTTTTTTGAAATTCGGGAGGCGCTTATGGATATTGCTGCATTGATCGTGGCGGCAGGCTTTTCTGCAGGGGAGGATGAATTCAAACCAATGCGAAGCATCGGTTCGATCTCCGCTGCGCAGCGGGTGATTGCTACCTTATCTCAGGCAGGCTGCAGAAGGATCGTCATGGTCACCGGCTATAATGCTACCATGCTGGAGCGGCATCTTTCGGGGGCTGGGATCATCTTTCTGCGTAACGAGCATTATGGGACTACGCAGATGTTTGATTCTGTGAAAATCGGGCTGGCTTATCTGAGAGATAAATGCGACAGGCTTCTTTTTACCCCGGTGGATATCCCGCTTTTTACTGCGAAAACGGTGAAAACCATCCTGAAAGCAGATGCGCTTCTTGCCTGCCCCAGATGCAAGGGAATACAGGGACACCCTGTTCTTATCGCCAATGAACTGATTCCGGAGCTCCTTGCGGATCAAGGCGGGCGAGGGCTGGAAGGTGCCCTGGAACGCTGCAGTGTTCCCCTGAAGTGTATTGAGGTGGATGACCCTGGTACCATTTATGATATGGATGCTTCAGCTTGCTCCGGCCTGATGGATCTTCATAATTCGCAGCTGGTGCGGCCGGTGCTTAGTGTTTCCCTGGCCAGGGAAAAGTCTTTCTTCAACAGTAAGATCGCAATGCTTCTGATGCTGATAGATGAAACAAAATCTGTCCGCGCAGCCGGGCAGCGGATGCAGCTGAGTTATTCCAGCTGCTGGAATATTATTCGGACCCTGGAAAGCCAGCTGGAATATCCTCTGATCGAGCGCAGCCAGGGCGGAGCCGGTGGCAGCAGCAGCATCCTGACCCTGCGGGGCAGGGAATTTCTGGATCGCTACACTGCCTATGAAAAAGCACTGAAGGAAGAGGCCGATGCAATGTTTGATCGGTATTTCGGAGGGATGTTTGAATGAAAACAGTCTATCTGATCCGCCATGGGCTGCCGGATTTTCCCGGTGGAAAGGGAATGTGTCTCGGCACCACAGATCTTCCCATGGGAGAAAAAGGAATTGCGCAGGCCGCAGAAATGGCCGAAAAAATCCCCCCGCTGACGGCAGTTTTTTCCAGCCCTCTTACCCGCGCGGTCCAGACTGCACAGGCGATCGGCCTGCCGGTGACGATCCTTTCTGGCCTGCGGGAATTTTATGCCGGAGAATGGGACGGGCTGAGCTTTTCGGAAATACGGCAGCGCTACCCGGATTTATATGCGGCCAGGCTTCATGATCTGCGCATCCCGCTTCCCGGGGCAGAGGATCACGCCGAAGGGCTTGCCAGGTTTTCGGCTGCCATGGAGCAGGCTGCGCAGACTGCAGTTGGGGATTTTGCTGTGATTGCCCACGGGGGGGTCATTGCCCAGTTTCTGCAAAAGATTTCTGGTGTTTGGCGAAAGCCGGATTATGCCGAGATCATTCCCCTTCGTTTTGAAAACGGAAGATTTTCTTTGCTGGAGGAATCATGAATGCGTAATATGCTGAAAACCATGAGAAAAACCTTGGCAGTCGGCGAAGATATGGTGCTGGTCACTGTCATTGCTTCCTCCGGTGCCACGCCCAGAGGGGCCGGAGCCCGGATGCTGGTCGGACGGACGGGACGGATCTGCGGTACCATTGGCGGAGGTGCGGTGGAATACCGCTCGGAACAGATTGCGGCCCAGGTGTTGGAAGAGCGGAATTCCTTGGGGCATGGTTTTAGCCTGAGCAAGGATGATGTTCAGAACCTGGGAATGATCTGCGGCGGCAGCTGCGAGGTGTTCTTTCATTATCTTTTTGCCGGGAATGCCCTGCTTTTCGAGCTCGCGGACCGGGCTGAGGCGGAGTTTCAGAAGGGCAGTGATCTGTGGTTGCTGACGGATGTGAGCGGGAATGCGGCTATGGGTCTGTATAGCCCGGAGGCTGGCTTTTGGGGAATCCCGGCGGTGGAAGGCTTGCTGCTGTCCCGCCACCCGTGTCGGAGCGGAAATGTTTTTGCTGAGCAGATCAACAGCTCCGGCCGGGTCTATGTGTTTGGTGGCGGCCATGTGGCGCAGGAGCTGGTGCCGCTGCTTTCCCATGTGGGCTTCCGCTGCGTGGTCATGGATGACAGGGAGGCATTCACAAAGCCGGAGCTGTTCCCCGGAGCAGAAGAAGTGATCTGTGGAGATCTGCAGAATATTGGCAGATATCTGCGCATCAGCAGTGAAGATTATGTATGTGTTATGACGCGGGGCCACGCCTATGACACTGTCGTGCAGGCACAGGTTCTCCGGAGCCACCCCACTTACTGCGGTGTCATTGGCAGCTCTTTCAAGGCGGCCGCTGTCCGGAAGACATTAAAGGAGGAATACGGGCTTGATGATCAGGAGTTGGATCTGGTGACGACGCCCATTGGCCTGAATATCAAGGGAGAAAGCCCGGCAGAGATCGCCATTTCCATTGCGGCGCAGATGATCCTTCATCGGGCTGAACGGAGCGGGCGCTGAGGGGAGGATTATTTTCCCGCGGCTGCGCTGACCGGTAGCTGCTTTATTTTTGCTGTGTGCCGTATATTTTCTGTTGTTATGCGGCCTGGAGCTGCAGCAGTTCTGGAAATGAATCTGTGCATGAGAAACAGGATGCTATATATGAAAAAAATTAAAACACTGCTTCATAAAGCGATCTATCATTTTGCCCGCCTGCTGGTGTCACCGGTTTTGAAAGCAAGGTACAGCTTCCAAACGGATAAGCTGCCGGAGTTGGGGGAGCCTTATATACTGCTATCCAATCATACTACGGAAATTGATATGCTGTTTGTGGGCATGGCCAGCAAGAAGCATATGTATTTTGTCTGCGGTGAGCATCTGCTCCGTAATCGGCACTACGGGAAACTTTTGCGATGGCTGGCCGATCCCATTCCCATTCCCAAGGGAGGCGCCTCTTTGAAGGCCATCAGGGAGATCCTGGCACGGATTAAGGCCGGGCATAATGTGATGATGTTCCCGGAGGGGAAGCGTTCCTTTCACGGGGAGACTATCCCCGCAGGGAAGGCCACGGGCGGCCTTGTGCAAAAGGCTGGCTGTGCGCTGGTCACTTATCGCATCAGGGGCGGATACTTTGTCTATCCGCGCTGGGCAAGAGCTCATCAGCGCAGAGGGCATATTGAGGGCAGGGTAGTTGGTGTCTACAGCAGCAGGGAGCTCGCTTCCATGACGGCCCAGGAAATCACGGATATTATTAACCGGGATACTTATGAGAATGCCTATGCCACCCAGAGAGAAAAAATGTGGCTTTATAAAGGTAAGGACAGAGCTGCCTGCATGGAGCATTATCTGTTTATCTGCCCCAGCTGCGGAGCCTTTGATAGCATCCAAAGCAGCGGGGATGATTTCCACTGCAGTGCCTGCGGAATGTCCGGCTTCTATGATGATTACGGCTTCCTTCGGGGAGAGGGGCTGCCCTATGATAATGTTCTGGATTGGGGGCGCTGGATAGAAAAGGTGTTTGATGAAAGGGTCTCCGGGCAGCAGGAAGAGCTTCTCTTCGTGGAAAAGGCTGTTCAGCTGTATCGGATGTTGGATGATTACCGCAACCAGGATATTATGATTGGCGACCTTTATCTTTACAGAGATAGGATGATGTTGGGGGAATACAAGTTTTCCTTTGATGAGATCTCTGCTCTTTCCATGCTGTATGGGAATATTTTGCTCTTTACCCATGGGGATAGCTACTTTGGCATGACCGGGGATAGATTCCGGGCCTGGAAATGCGGCAGGCTCTGGCATTTATGTAAAGGCGATACTGAAGATAAAACAAAGGAGCTTTGACCGTGAAAAACAGAAAGGAAAACAAGAGTATATCCGGCATCGGCTGGAAGGATAAATTTGGCTACGGCATGGGAGAGGTGGCCAGTGGCGTCACCTTCGGCCTGGTGCAGTCCGTTCTGCAGAAATACTACACCGATATTCTGGGGATCGGTGTCATCAGTGTTATGCTTCTGTTCGTGCTGGCTCGCTTCTGGGATGCCGCCAATGATACGATCTGCGGTCACATTGTTGCACGCCTAAAGCCGGACGAGAGCGGAAGATACCGACGCTGGTTCAAGTGGTTTGCCGTCCCTCTGGCTGCTTCCACGGTGCTGATGTTTGTGAAACTCCCCGGGCTGAGTAGCACTGCTTATTTTATCTATGCCTGTGTTACCTATGTGTTATTCGGCATGATCTACACCTGCCTGAATGTGCCCTATGGATCTCTTGCCCAGGCGATCACCATTGACAGCAATGAGCGAGCCTCCCTGTCAGTAGCTCGTTCTGTGGGCGGGGTCTTCGGTGCGATCCCGGCCCTAATCCTTATCAGTTTCTGCTATACCACCAATGCTGACGGCAGCAAGCAGATGAGCTATCCCATCATCATTGGTGGAGTTGTCGCTATTTCTCTGCTCTCCCTTGTGTGCTATGTGATCCTCTACCGGGGGACCAGAGAACGCAATATTACGCACTATGAAGATAAGGCAGGGCAGAAGGGGATCTTTGGCAGAAGCGTCAAAGCCCTGTTGACCAATAAAGCCTTTATGGTGGCGGCCTGCATCGCCATGCTGTATCTTGCCTCTCAGCAATTCTCCATGAGCTACAGTACCTATCTGTTCCAGTATTATTTTGATGCTCCCGGGCTGACGATGCTTCCTACTGTTTTTGCGTACCTGCCTGTAGCAGTGATGATGTTCTGTGCCACCAGGCTGGGGAATAAATATGGCCGCCGGGAGCTCTGCTCCTATGGTTTGCTGGTGGCGGGTCTGGGTAATTTTATTTTGTACTTCATACATACGGATAATGTATGGCTGTATATTGCCGTATTGCTTTTGTCCGGCATTGGCACCACCTTTATTTACCTGCTGATCTGGTCCATCGCATCTGATGCCATAGACCATGTTTACCTGAAGAGCGGTGTAGAGGAGGCTTATGCGTATTCCTTTTTTTCCTTCATGCGGAAGCTGGGGCACTGTGTTGCTGCGGTATGCGTAAACATGGCCCTGTGGAAGATCGGCTACGAAGGCAACGTGCTGAATGCTGCCAATATTACCGATAGTACGCTGGTAGAGATGTATACATATTCCGTTTTGGTGCCTGCTCTGTTATATTTTGCCACATTTATCCTTCTGCGCTTCGTGTATCCGCTGGGTAAGCAGGCTGTAGAGCAGCAGCAGAAGGAAAAGGAGGCTAAAAGCAGAGGATAGGCATCTTTGCCGTGTGCTGTTTCTTCCGCCCAGACTGTGGATCTGTAGCTTTGGCTGCGGCACTGTTCGGCGCAGCCGTGCCGGGCTGTAAGCCCGGGGCATCTGCCACAGCGTATGGTGGGATCTATCGCAAGAAGAGAAAAATATAACAGCGCTCATCGGTCGCGACCGGCGGGCGCTGCTGCATACATAAAACTTTGTAGAAATATGCCTGGGCTTGATCCTTGGTGATCGCTTCCCAACGCCTGCCCATTTCGCTGTGGAAGCATATGGCTTTGGCCATGCAGACAGAAAAAATCCAGTTCAGAGCCAAAGATCTGAATATACGGGCGAGTCTGCCTGAGCAGGGTGGCCCCTTCGCCACCGATGGAAAACAAGCTGAAGACGGATGCAGCAAGCTTGAAGATCAACAGGAAGCTTGCCGCAGTGATGTGAGCCTTGCGAAGGGCGGCTGTGGGTGCTTTTCCTTGCTGAGCGTCACACGCTCATATCTGCAGTCTTCTTCTGCAGGGCGGGCTTATGTTTGCATAAAAATACGGTTTATATTATATTTGACAGCTTTGTTTTTCAAAAGGCTTTGCTTTTGTTGAGAGAATCAATATGGCCTGCGGGGGAGGGGGCAATGCTGTTCCTGCTTTTTGATTATGCTGTTTTGGTGCTTTCTAATGCCTGTCTAAGGTTCAGACGGTATACTTCTATTGTTTCCTGTGCTTTCGCCCCGGCACCGAAGAGATTATTATATTTGCGTGTTATAATAACATAAACCCTGCTTTAAGGAGCTTGCCATGAAGCTATTATACGCAGAAGATGAGCCGGCCTTGTCCGAGGCCGTTGTTGATTACCTTATATATCATAAATATATCGTGGATGCTGTATATGACGGTGACGATGCCTACGATTACGCCATGTCCGGCAAATATGACGGTATTATTCTTGATATTATGATGCCGAAGAGGGATGGATTGGAAGTGCTGAATGCGCTCCGCAGAAACGGGTGCAGAACGCCGATACTTTTGTTGAGCGCAAAGACACAGGTGGAGGATCGTATCCGTGGCCTGGACACCGGTGCAGATGATTATCTTCCCAAACCTTTTGACATGGGCGAACTGATAGCCAGAATTCGTGCTATGCTCAGGCGGCGGGAGGAATTTCATTCTGATCTGATCCAGTTTGGGGATTTGACGCTGAATATACAGTCCGGCGAGCTCAGCAGGGGGGAGCTTTCCTTTCAGCTGCCTAAGCAGGAATACCGCTTGATGGAACAGCTCATGCGCAATCACGGGATGTTTATGTCCACGGAGGATTTACTGGTAAATGCGTGGGGCTTTAATACCGAAACGGATATTAACAG
>JAUMYD010000066.1:0-1881 GCA_030528765.1 Bacillota bacterium | reverse complement strand
ATCTCCTATCTGCGGAAGCGGCTTTCCACCATGAAATCCAGAGTAGAGATCGTTTCCAGGCGGAATATTGGGTATAAACTGGAGTTTCGGCCATGATAAAGACATTGAAAAGACGATTTATCATTTTCACTATGGCGGCAGTTAGCTGCCTGCTCTTGTTTATTGTTCTTGCCATCAACAGCCTTAACTGGATGATGCTGGAACGTGAGTCCAACGCGGTACTGAAAACCCTTGTGGATGCCGATGGTGCCTTTCACAAAATGGATTTTGACCGCCCTCCGCCTCCTTTTTCGCACCAGTTGGACATGGACAGGATGCATGCTTCCCGCTTTTTCCTTGTTCGTAGTGATCTTACTGGTAATGTGATAGATGTAAATATCGAGCAGATCTCTGCCATTGACCAGGAAACTGCAAAAGAGTATGCCCGAAGGGTAATAAAAGAGGGTAAAGAAAGCGGGCGAATTGATGGGTATAAATTTGCTGTAAAAAGCTTGGGTTCAATTCAACTGATGTTGTTTATGGATACATCGAAGCAAAGGGAGAGCTTCCGCATGGTGCTGTTTGCATCCACTGCGATAGCACTGCTGTGCTGGGTCATTCTGCTGGTGATCGTAATCCTGCTTTCTGGTAAGGTCATTCGTCCCGTGCTTGTGGGAATGGAGAAGCAGAAGCAGTTCATCACCAATGCCGGACATGAGATGAAAACGCCACTTGCGATCATTCAATCCAATAACGATACCATGGCACTGCTCCATGGCGAGAACAAGTATAATGGGCATATTCGTAATCAGACCAAGAGGCTGAATGTATTGATGTCTAATCTGCTTACCCTTGCTAAACTGGATGAAGAGATCCCTCTGCCGACGGAATCAGTAAATATCAGCGAAGCGACAAAGGAACTGCTTACTGTCTATATGGAAGAGGCACAGGCGCGAAATCTTCGTTTTCATATGCAGATCGAGCCGGATCTTTTCATTCAGTCCAACAAGGACAGCTTCCGTCAGCTGCTGACGATCCTTCTTGATAATGCTCTCAAATATACGCCTGATGGCGGTTATATTCATTTATCTCTTGTGCGGGATGGTCGCTCTGTCCGGCTCACGGAAGAAAACACCTGTGATCCTTCTCTAGAGCCGGATCCTGAGAGACTGTTTGAACGCTTTTATCGTGGTGATGCGGCCCGGACGCAGAAAAAGGAGTCCTCCGGCTATGGGGTCGGATTGTCTGCTGCCCGCGCCATTTGCGAAAATTTCGGCGGCAAGTTAAATGCAGAGTATTCTTCTGCCGAAAGCATCCGTTTCACTGCCAGATTCTAGGATTTAAATAGATGTTCGGAAACCTCCCTGGTTCTCTCCTCCCCGGGGAGGTTTTCTAATGCAACTCATAGGTAGGCAGTGTATCATGGGTGCCATGGAAAGGAGGAATGTTGCTTTGCAATTCAGACATGAAGTAAAACATGAGATCAGCAATCACGATATGCTGATTCTGAGACAAAGGCTTAGGGCGGTGATGAAACCGGACAGCCATGCTGTAAACGGACAATATGAAATAAGAAGTTTGTATTTTGACAACCTTGATGATAAAGCCCTCAGGGAAAAATTGGCCGGCGTAAATATTCGTGAAAAGTACCGCATCCGTCTGTATAACAACGATTCGTCCATGATCCGTTTGGAACGGAAGTTCAAATATAGCGGACTTGGCTGCAAATCCTCTGCGAGTCTTACAAAGGAACAGGCACAGGCAATAGCCTATGGGGATGTGGAATGGATGTCCCGCAGTAGCGATGAAGTCATCCTCGGCTTTTATGCCCGTATCCGAAATGAAGGGCTGAAAGCCAAAGTAATCGTGGATTACATCCGTGAGCCCTTTGTGTTCGCTCCC
>JAUMYD010000065.1 GCA_030528765.1 Bacillota bacterium | reverse complement strand
AAAGCTGGCAATCACCGGAAAGAAAGAAAACTCTTTTTGCAGAGCCAGCAGCATATGGCTCATCACCATCGAATCAATCCCACCGGAGACAGCCAGGATCAGGAAGTCTCCCGGCCGGATCAGCTGCCAGCGCCGAATGAAGGCCGCTACTTTCTTGCTTTCGTTGGACATAAGCTCCCTTTCCGGAAAACGAAAAATATAAAATAAGAAGCCCTGAGCAAAAGCCCCGGCTCCCTATTTTGATTCGCTATAATCCGCTTTTTTCCTGTAAGCTTCAGAAAAAAGACAAACAGAGCCTATACAACATCTCCCATCTGGGCTACCAATACTGTGATATCATCTTTGATTTTCCCATTGCCTATGCAAATCACCTTGTCCAAAAGGTATTCAGCCATGGCCTGCGGCGTATTGACCACCGCCTGCTCGATCACACGGCTCAGCCACTGTCCCTGATCATCCACATCCATGCCCAGGAGGCCGTCAGAAGCCATGATGATCATATCTCCCGGAAGCAGCTGCTCGCTAATGATATCTTTATCCGCACTGTAAAGCATGCCCACCGGCAGAGTACTTCCCCGCAGCATCTTTACCTGGCTGCCACGCTTGATATAACTGGCAGAGCTGCCGCTTTTGATGAAATCTGCCATGCCGCTGTAAAGATCCACCACACAGAGATCCAGCGTTACGAAGCGTTCCTCATTGCCCCGCAGGGACAAGGCAGCGTTCACCACATCGATTGCCGTTTCCTGTTTGAAGCCTGCTTCTAATAAATGGCTCACCATGGCGATCGCCTCCGCGCTGTCACTGGCTGCCTTGTCCCCAACTCCCATGCCATCGCTGATCATCAGCAGCTGGCGTCCCTCATCCAGCATGATGCTTCCACCACTGTCTCCGCAAACATCCCGGCCATCCATTGCCAACTGGGCCTGGCCAAGGCTGAGCCTATGTGCCCCTGCTGCCAGCATACGATAGCTGCAGCGCTCACTGCAGCTTTTCCCACCGCAACTATGCTCATGAACAATGAAATCACAACCCAGCAGACGGCTGACTTCATCTGAGATGGCCTGACGGCAAAAATTTTCTCCCGGACATTCCACATATTGCGCCCAGAGATCCAAAGACTTGTCGCTTATGGAAATCAAGCCCGCTCCGTCAATGGGCAAGCCTCTCCTGGCAATAGACCTCTGCAGCTCTCGCTCCAGGATTTCCCGCTCGTCACCAAAATCCACAATTTCCCTGGCGATTTTATCCAGGGATTCTGCCACCCCGTTCAGCTGACTGCTGAGCAGATTCCGGCTGCTGCATTTCTGCATCTGCCAATAGGAACTCCGGCAGTATAGATCATATAAACAATTTATGATGGACAGCAATTCCTTTACATGGGGACATCGCTTTGAAAAATTCTCCGGTGCATCCTTCATGGAAACCAAACCATTCAGCTTCACCTGCTCAAAAAGACGAATCAATCCGGTGAAGGTCTGGTAATAATCAATTTCCCAGCAAATATCCCGCAGGGAGCAGGGGCTGCAGAGCTGATGAGAAAGCTGCTCCATGCAAACTTTTATATTACTCTCTTCCTCCGGCAGGGACTCTTTCTCCGGAACCATTAAGGAAGCAGCCAGATCCCGAAAAGCCCAGCTGGAATTCCGCAGCTTACGAACAGCCAGCTTCAGCAGACGCTCATTTTTTTCTTCTGCCAAGCTTTTCAGACCGCTGGAAGCAAAGGAACGCTTCAGGCGGGAATAAAGCTGCTTCGGCAGAATGAGAAAAAGAAGAGCAGCCACTGCGCTGGCCAAAAGGCTGCTGCTGATTTCTGCTGCTGTCAAAATATAGAGCGCAAGAATCAAATTTCCCAGAATAAAGCCTATGGCGGCACCCAGCCGGCCAAAGCTGCCGAAGACGCCGGCCAGCAATCCGGAAAAAGCATAGGTTGCGATAATGGAAGGGGCGATGATCTGGGAAATGCTGGGAATGATCCCCACCATGGCTCCTACTGCCGCACCGGCACCACCGCCGCCCAGATAGGATACAACAATAATCAGCAGTCGGCTGAGCATGCTCTGCAGATCCAGCCTGCCTATATGCCAGCCATTCAAACCGCAGAGAAGCCCCATGGCCGCGATAAAAATACAAACGGTTTCATCCACAGAAAAACGCCGTGCCACGTCAAAACGGCGTACAGCAGAAAGGATCACCAGAAAAATCAGGGAGACACCTGCACTGATCAGGCTTTCGAAGATACTGAGCATCAGTTGGTAATCCGTGAAGGTAGTCAAAGATATCAAAAGCCCTTTACTGACCATGACAGAGGCTATGATCATCCCCGGAAGCACAAACCACTGCTTTTTCCCATCCACTGAATAAAGGAGAAAGATCACAGCCAAAAGGCAGCACATAGCCGCATAAACCAGAAAAATCGGCCCTTTCATAGCGGAAAACATGCCCAGCAGCACAGGCAAAAGGTAGACTGCACCTTTTTTCGGATAAACCAGGGAGGCCGCGCCCAGAAAAGCAGGACCAAAGGGGTAAAGCCCGCCCAGTATCTGGGCTCGGGCCAGCAGAAAGGCACAGAAGGAGAGAGAAAGCATCGTGGCCAGATCGGACAGGCCTACCACCTTGATCCGCCGCCGGGCAGAATAGCCAGGCTGCGGAATGCTGCGCTTTGCATCTCGCCTGAAAGGATAAATCCTTGGAGCATCAGCCATAATAATCACCGCCTATTCAGAATACAACAGGGAAGTTTTCTTTCACCTGTTTTATTATAAACGGCAGCATTTTAAAATTTTGTCGCAGCTTGCAGACAAGGGAAAAGAAGTTTCCGACAAGAGGAATATGGAACAAAACACCAGCTATACCATGATTTGCATTTGAAATAAGCTAAAAAAACTGCTATAATCAGACATCATCAGCCAAACAGAGGGAGATTTATGAAAATCAAACGTCATATTCTATTGCTTCTTGTTTTCTCCTGTACTTTTCTTGTCAGCTTTTTTCCCACAGAGACGGCTGCCAAATACGATGCCGCCGGGA
Source organism: Bacillota bacterium (assembly GCA_030528765.1). Taxonomy (GTDB): domain Bacteria; phylum Bacillota; class Dehalobacteriia; order UBA4068; family UBA4068; genus RGIG3155. The sequence continues at coordinate 6,234 of JAUMYD010000065.1, read as the reverse complement.
AGCAAAGATTTGCTGCGGAGTCGGAAAGCTTCTCTCCTACATATTTCTGTCTGCCTGCATTCGAACCAGACAGTCAGGGGAAAAATGCCCACTCCCCCAAAGTCTTCCCTCTTTCTCTCCTCCATAAAATTTTGGATCCAGACAAAGGATCAGCCCCTTCCCTGCTTCACAGTGATCCTATGCACGAGGATACTCCCCTGCTGCAGCAAAAGCTTGAGCCCTCCTCCAATTTCAGTTCCTTTACAAAAACAGCAGCCAGCATCATAGCTTCTCCTCTTCCCAGCGGAACAGCGAAAAACACAGCCAATGACAACTTTGTGATGCAGATCGTGGAGCTGGTGAATGCAGAACGCGCCGCAGAAGGTCTTCAGCCCCTTGTTCTGGACAGCAGCCTTTGTTCTGCAGCAGAAATCCGCGCAGAGGAAATTCTTAAAAACTTCAGCCACAGCCGTCCCGATGGAAGCAGCTGCTTCAGTGCACTGCAGCAGGCCGGTGTGGTATATCGCCGGGCCGGTGAAAATATTGCCAGAGGGCAGCAAAACCCCGAAGAAGTGATGAAGGATTGGATGAATTCTCCGGGCCACAGGGAAAACATTTTGAATAACGGGTACAGCCGCATCGGCATCGCCCTTCGTAAGGCAAACCGGGGCTATAGCTGGGCTCAGTTTTTCGCCGATTAAACGCCATCCTGCTCCTAGCCCAATAGATGGAAAAGCAGACCCACCTTCCCTTCGGACCGGGATGGTGGGTCTGCTTCTGCTTCAGTAAATTTTCCTCTGCCCCTTAGGGAGCCCACTGCAATGCGGCTTAAAGCAGGCCCTGTGCCTGCATATCCCTCAGCGTGTTTTCCAGGGCGTACACCGTATGCCAGCGATTCAGTCCACCCTGCATAAAAACGACATAGGGCTCACGCAGGGGGGCATCTGCAGAAAGTTCAATGGAAGAGCCATCCACAAAACTGCCGCTGGCCATGATGATATCGTTGTCATAGCCCGGCATGGGCCAGGGAAGAGGGCTGACAAAGCCATCCACCGGAGAATACTTCTGTATGCCCTGACAAAAAGCAATCAGTCTCTCCGGTGTAGAAAGCTTTACCGTCTGGATAATGTCCGCCCGGCTCTCCCGACTGCCAGGACTCACCTGAAAGCCAAGCTGCTCCAGAACACAGGCAGAAAAAATCGCGCCCAGCAAAGCTTCCAGAACGATCTGCGGAGCCAGGTACAGAGATTGATAATAGGGGCGGGGATCACTCAGGGTAGGTCCCAGCTCACTGCCGGCCCCAGGAACAGTCAGGCGCACAGCGGCCCGCTCCACCAGCTCAGCCCGGCCGACAATATAGCCGCCACCGGGTGCAATGCCAGCGCCGGGGTTTTTGATCAGGGAGCCAGCCATCAGATCCACGGAAAACATGCTGGGTTCCTTCGTTTCCACAAATTCCCCATAGCAGTTATCTACAAAAAAGATCACATCCGGGCGAACCGATTTCACAGCATCGCAAATTTCCACGATGCTTTTTACGGAAAGAGAGGGCCGCAGGCTATACCCCCGGGAACGCTGCAGTGCCACGATTTTCGTGCGGGCCGTCAGCTGGGCTTTGATCTCTTCCAGCTTTGGATGCGCGAAATCCATATCATAAATCGTGCATTCCACGCCGGATTCCCGCAGGCTGCCGGGCGTGGGGTGATTGATCCCCATTACTGTCTGCAGGGTATCATAAGGCAGCCCCAAAGAAAGAAGCTGATCCCCGGGGAGCAGGTTCCCCGCCAAGGCCAGAAAAATGGCATGGCTGCCGGAGACGATATTCTGCCGCAGCAAAGCAGCCTCTGCCCCAAAAACACGGGCATATACCTGCTCCAGTTTATCCCGGCCCATGTCATTGTAGCCATAGCCAGTGGTGGTGCGAAAATGCTGTGCCGAAACCTTTTCCTCCCGAAAGGCATTCAGAACGCGATAAAAGTTCTCTTCACAAATTTTTCCAAGGCCAAGGGCCTCCTCCTCCATGAGAGCCCTGGCTTTTTTGATTATTGAATCCACTGTATCCTCCTGTCCAAATGGCATTCTGCAATTTCTGCATACAAGAAAAAAGGGGGAGGGGAGGCTGCGTTCCCCTCCCCTTTTGCGCGGATCAGGCATGCAAATCCAGGCGTTTCTCCGGAATCAGCGTACTCAAAGCATGTTTGAAGAGCAATTTTTGCTGCCCGCCGCTTTCCAGCAGCAGCGTATACTCATCAAAAGCCCTGAGAACCGCCTTCATCTGCACACCATTTACCAAAAAAAACGTGGCCGGGCTGGAACTCTTGCGCAGTGCGTTTAAAAAAGCATCCTGCAGACCCGCGGAACTCATATCCATTCCTCCTTTAGTCTGTCCCGAACATAGGCGCTGACGCAATCCACCAAATCCCCTACCTCGCGATAATGACCAACATCAAACCAAGCGATCTCCGGGTGCCGCTTGAACCAGGTGATCTGCCGTTTGGCAAAACGCCTTGTATCCCGTTTGATCAACTCCACTGCATCTTCCAGGCTGCACTCTCCCTGCAAACAGGCGACCAGCTGTCGGTAGCCAATGCCCTGCATGGAATTGGCTTCTGGCGGCACACCCTCCCGAAGAAGGCGGGAGACCTCTTCCAGCAGGCCCTGCTCCAGCATTTGCTCTACGCGCTGCCCGATGCGGGCATAGAGCAACTCCCGCTCCATATGCAGGCCAACAAGGATGGCCTTATAGGGAGAGCTGCGAGATTTATCCAGCTGACGCCGGGAAATAGGCTCCCCGGTCAGCTCCAGCACTTCCAGGGCGCGAACCAAACGATGTTCATCATTCGGATGGATCTTCGCTGCTGCCTCCGGATCCTGCTCAGCCAAGCGCCTGTGCAGCTCCTCCCCGCCCAGAGAAAGATATTCTGTCTGCAAACGCTGGCGAAGCTCCGGCTGGGCCACCATATCCTCTGCAAAATTATAAGGGTACAGCAGGGAATCGATATAAAGGCCCGTGCCGCCCACCACCATGGGCAGATTCCCCGCCGCCTCGATCTGCCGGATGGCAGATTCTGCCAGGCTGCGAAAATCAGCTACACTGAAGGCATCCCGCGGATCCAGAATATCCAGAAGATGATGCGGGATCCCTTGCTTTTCTTCGGGCAAAACCTTGGCAGTGCCGATATCCATGCCCCGATAAACCTGCATGGAATCACCGGAAATGATCTCCCCGCGAAACCGCTTTGCGATTTCTATGGATAGGCCGGTCTTCCCACAGGCGGTTGGGCCCAGGATGATCAACAGTTTCCGGGGCTGCTGCATAAGCTGTCCATGATCCATTATATGTGGCCTCTCAAAAAGTGTTTAAAAAGATCATCTATGGTAAACTGTATGGCGATGGGTCTGCCATGGGGGCAGGTGTTGGATTCACGGCATTCATCCAGCTCCAAAAACAGGGAAGAGACATCCCCATTGCTCAAATAGCGATTCCCCTTCAAAGCCTGTCGGCAGGCCATATAAAACAGCTCCTGCCTGCGAAGCTCCGCTTTTGTCGTCTTTCCCCGAACTTGTACATATTCCAGATAGTCCCGAATCAGCTGCTGAGGCTCTGTTTTCCCCAGCCAGGACGGGACACCTCTAATCACATAGCTCTGCTCCCCAAAGTGCTCTATGATAAAACCTAAATCGCGAATTTCCAGAATATAATCAGTGAGGAGCAGGCTTTCCCGATAGCTCAGCTCCAGAGGCTGCGGAATCGCCAGCATCTCCGATTCCTCTTTGCTGTTTTCTACTGCCCGCAATATCTTCTCATATTGGATCCGCTCCGCTGCCGCATGCTGATCAATAATGTAAAGCGTATCCGAGGAGCTGGCGAGGATGAAGGTGCTGGCAAACTGCCCAATGGGCTGCAGGGTGGAAAAACGCAGTATTTCCTGCTTCACGCGTTCCTGCCTGGGGGGAGTACCGGTCAGGCCGAAAAACAGTTCCTGATTTAAAGAGTAACCCCGCCTTAGCTGCTGCTCCATCTCCATTTTTCTCCGTCTCTCAGCACGACTGGCCTGCCGCTCCAGCTCTTTTTCATTATCCGTGCTCTCCGTTGGCTCCGCGTGGCTACCATCGCTCCCTGTGCCGGAGGAAGGCCGTTTTTCCGGGGAGCTCTGCAGAGGCCGCAGATCACCCTTTAGGATCTTATAAAGATCCATTCCGCTTGCCTTTCCCCGTTCTCCAAAAGGCTCTCCCTCCACATCGCGTGCGGGGCCTCCGGCTGCTTTTTCTCCGGAGGGAGCTGTTTCCCCATGGATAGGAATAATATCTGCAGATGCCGGAGCAGCTTCTGCAGGTTTTTCCTTTTTTGGGGAAACGGGCTTTTTCTGCCGCTCCGGCGGGATCCGCATAAACAAGCTAACAGGATTTGTATCACGCAGAGTGGGTTGCGGGATATATTTTTTCAGGCTGGAAAAAATCAGCCCCGTCAAAGCCTCCTGCACCGGCTTTGGATCATGGAATCTTATTTCCATTTTTGCCGGGTGAACATTTACATCGATGGATTCCGGGGGAAGCTCAAAAAAAAGAACAGTAAAAGGATAGCGTTTTTCCGGAATCAGGGTATGATAAGCCCGATCCACCGCAATCGACAGTTCCTTGCTGCGGACCAGGCGGCCATTGACAAAAAAGCTGTTGTTCCGAATGGAACGGGTGAAAACCGGCAGGGAAAGCAGGCCGTAAATCGACTTGTCTTCATTCGAAACTTCCAACAGATCCCTATTGATCTGGTGCCCAAATACAGCGATGGAGGCCGCTTCCAAACTACCTTTCCCATTCGTAACAATAATGCGATGGTTTCCGTTCATCAAAGTAAAGGCAATATCCCTGTGGCAAAGTGCCATGCGCCCCACATAATCACTGATCAAGCCCAGCTCTGTGCGGGGGGATTTCAAAAATTTTTTCCGGGCAGGGGTGTTATAAAAAAGCTGATCAACCTCAACACTTGTGCCATCCGTTCCGGCGCATTCCTCCGGCAGGCTGGCCTTCCCCCCCTCCACCTGCATGTGATAGGCTGTCTCCTGCTCCTTCTTCTTGCTGGTGATATGCAGCAGGCTGACAGAAGCAATGGAAGGCAGGGCTTCCCCACGGAAACCCAGGCTGTGCAGCTGATTCAGATCCTCCGCCTTTGCTATTTTACTGGTAGCATGCCGCTGAACAGCCAGACGCATATCCTCCGGGGACATGCCGCAGCCGTTATCAATAACCTTGATCTTCTCGCAGCCGCAACCATAGAGGCGAACGAAGATGCCGCTGGCTCCGGAATCAATGGCGTTTTCCACCAATTCCTTGACCACAGAAACCGGGCGATCCACAACCTCGCCGGCAGCGATTTGATTCGCAGTATGGCTATCAAGAATGTGGATTCTGGAGATCGGCTGATTCAATGCAATTCACCCTTCCATTCATTGATTTTCAGCAGCGCCTGAAGAGGTGTAAGCGACTCAACATCCAAACTGCGCAGCTCCGCCAGGATCGGTGATTCGCTCTCCGGCTCCACCTGCTCCAAAAGGTTGTCAAAGCATAGCTGCTGGCTTAGATCCAGGGCCTGCATAGGATTCTCTGTTTCCAACTGCCTGAGTATCTCCCCGGCGCGGGAAAGAACGGCAGGGGGAAGCCCGGCCAAACGGGCCACCTGTATGCCATAACTCTTATCTGCCGCGCCTTTGACGATCTTCCGCAGGAAGATGATGCTATGCCCTTTTTCTTTTACTGCAATGGAGTAATTGCAGATCAGTGGGTAAGTATCACTCAAAGCAGTCAGCTCATGATAATGGGTGGCAAAAAGTGTTTTAGCGCCACAGCCCTCATGAATGATATACTCTGCCACCGCACCTGCGATGGAAAGCCCATCAAAGGTAGAGGTGCCCCGACCGATCTCATCCAGAATGATCAGGCTGTCCTTTGTGGCATGTCTCAGAATATTTGAAGTTTCGTTCATCTCCACCATAAAGGTGCTTTGACCGGAGGCCAGATCATCTGCCGCACCGACCCGAGTGAATATCCGGTCACAATAGCCGATTTGAGCAGCCGCAGCAGGAACAAAAGAACCAATGCGCGCCATGAGCACGATCAGCGCCACCTGCCGCATATATGTACTTTTCCCTGCCATATTCGGGCCGGTGATCAGCATCATACGCTGGCTGCTCCTGTCCAGAAAGCAATCATTTGGAGTAAAATTTTCCCGCCCAATGATTTTCTCCACCACGGGATGCC
>JAUMYD010000203.1 GCA_030528765.1 Bacillota bacterium | reverse complement strand
AAACGCCGCTCCCCCTTCTTCCTCTTTTCCTTTCCCGCTGCCGGCCCGGAAGCCGAAAAGCTGCTCTGCTGCCTGAGGCTAAACAAAAAGCTCCTTTGCTCCTGCTCCGGCCTGCGCCAAAGCTCTTTTGCCAAAGGAAGCTCTTCTGCTTAGATTTTCTTCATCCACACAGCCGCTGCATACAAATAAAAAAAGAAAACAGCCTGCCATTTGGCAAGCTGTTCTTTTCGTTATAGGTAAGCGGCGGATTACAGGCCGTATTTCTTACGGAATTTATCGACACGACCGCCCTGTTCTACCAGCAGGCGCTTAGAACCAGTATAAAAAGGATGGCACTGGGAGCAAACTTCCACTTTAATCTCCTTTTTCGTGGAACCGGTTTTAAAACGGTTGCCGCAAGAGCAGATCACTTCTACCTCTTGGTACTGGGGATGGATACCTTTCTTCACGATGGTCACCTCTTTCCTAACTGGCTTGGCTCACTCAATTATAAGGCCAGCCTAGATATTTTATCATGTTCTCCTGGGTTTGTAAATAGCTAAAAAAGATTTTATTCCCGGAAAAATTTTCTTTTGCTCAGCGGGCCTTCTTCGGCGCGCTGTGGATCGAGCGGCCCAGAGCAGCCTCCACAGCCTCCGTCACAGCCTCGTTGAAGGTGGGATGAGGCCGCACCACAGCAGCCAACTGGTGGATGTTCAGGCCCTGGGAAATGGCGGTGGTCAGCTCGCTCAGCATATCCGTAGCCCGGCAGCACATCAGCGCCGCGCCCAGCAGAACCTCCGTTTCCGCGTCAAAGACCAGCTTGATGAAGCCGCGTTCGCCCATGGCGATCTGAGTCTTGCCGTTGGCGCTCATCATGAATTTACCGATCTTCACCGCCCGGCCCTTCTCCTTGGCTTCCGCTTCCGTCAGGCCCACGCAGGCGATCTCCGGATCCGTATAGATGCAGGCGGGGATAAGATCCAGCCGCACCTCCGGCTTCTCCCCGGCGATGATGGCCACCGCAGCCTGGCCTTCGGCCTCTGCCTTATGCGCCAGCTGCATGCCGCCGATCACGTCACCGATGGCATAGACCCCGGGCATGCTGCTGCGGAAATTCTCATCCACCCGGATCAGTCCGCGCTCCATTTCCAGCTCCACGCCCTCTGCCAGCAGAGCAGCGGTATTGGCCCGGCGACCGGTGGAAAGCAGGATCAGATCAGAAACGACCTGTTCCTCCCCTTTCTTTCCTTCAAAGCAGCAGATCAGACCCTCATCAGAAGGCTCGATCTTCGTGACCTTGCTGGAGGTATGCACCGCCACGCCCCGCTTTTTCAGGATCATGGAAAGGTTCTGGCTGATGTCTTTATCCACCGTGGGCACGATGCGATCCATGAATTCCACGATGCTGACCTGGCAGCCCAGCGCGCTGAAAACCCCGGCGAATTCGCAGCCGATCACGCCGCCGCCGATGATGCACAGGCGCTGGGGCAGCTTGCCCTCCTTCAGGATGCCGCTGCCTTCCAACAGCTCATCGCTGGTGACCACGCCCGGGCAATCTGCGCCGGGGATGGGCAGGCGGGCAGGCACAGAGCCGCTGGCGATGAGGATGTTCTCTGCGGAAAGCTCCTGCTCCTCCGCAGCCTGCACCAGCACTCTGCCCTGACCGAGAATCTGTCCATGGCCGGCATAGACATCGATCTGATTGGCCTTCATCAGCTGTGCCACGCCCTCCCGCAGCTGGGAAACCACCTGCTCCTTCCGGGCGTAGAGCTTCTCGCCATCATAATCCAGGCCGCTGAGCTGAATGCCCAGCTCCGAAAAGTCATGAGCCGCCGCGTGGTAAAGCTCCGCTGTGTGCAGCAGCGCCTTGGTGGGAATGCAGCCCCGGTTCAGGCAGGTGCCGCCCAGCTCCCGTTCTTCCACCAGGGCAGTACGCAGGCCCAGCTGGGCAGCGCGGATGGCCGCCGTATAGCCTCCGGGGCCGCCGCCAATGATGATCAGTTGATAGCTAGTCATGTGATCCTCCTTGCTGTATCTCGTAAATTGTCCTGCTTGGGCTGCGGCGTGGATCACAGCTGCCAGCCCAAAATTAAAAGTTTCTTGCTTCTTCTTTTCAAAGAAGAAGGGGTTATCTTTCTTTTAAAACCCCAACTTTCTTGAAAGAAAGTTGGACAAAGAACTTTAGTATTTGG
>JAUMYD010000064.1:8672-9339 GCA_030528765.1 Bacillota bacterium | reverse complement strand
CAGGAAAAACAAAGCCAGAGTGCCCGGGCCGGAATGTGCACCAATCACCGGCCCTACCGGATTAATAAGGAAATCCTTCACGCCGAATTCCGCACGAATCATTTCAGCCAGCGTTTCCGCATCTTCCAGGCAATCTCCATGGCTGATAAAAACCGTCTGTCCCTGCGGGTCGATCGCTCTTTCCTGCATTTCTGCAAAAAGTGCATTGATAGATTTCTTACGACCACGAACCTTGGAAACATTCACCAGCCTTCCCTCATCGTCCACATGCAAAACAGGCTTAATATTAAGAACAGTTCCCACTACAGCTGTAGTAGCGGAAAGCCGCCCACCGCGGCGCAAATGATTCAGATCATCCACAGTGAACCAATGACAAAGATTCAGGCGGGTTTCTTCCAGATAAGCGAGCACTTCATCGATGGAGGCTCCGGCTGCTTTCTTCTGCGCAGCCAGATAAACCAGCAAACCCTGCCCAAGAGAAGCGCAAAGCGTATCAAAAGCATATATCTTCCGTTCCGGATATCGCTCCTGCAGTTCTGCCACAGCAGTGACAGAAGCACTGAAGGTACTGCTCAAACCGGAGGAAAAGCCCATATAAAGGATATCTCTTCCTTCCTGCAAAACCGGCTCCATAGCCTGGAGGAAAGCAGCAGTATTCACTGCAGAG
>JAUMYD010000064.1:0-8662 GCA_030528765.1 Bacillota bacterium | reverse complement strand
ACTGCTTCCCCTCCCGCAGCATAGAATAAAAACTCTTCACGGGCATTTCCCGTTCATACAGATAATTTGCATAGCTTTTTTCTTCGATCGTAATGGAAAGCGGCAAAACCAGCAAGCCCAATTCTTCCGCTACAGAAGCGGACAAATCGCAGGCAGAATCCGTCATCAAAATGTAATTATTCATAGTAGCTCCTTTTGTCTCACAGGCCATTTACCAAACAACTGTGCATGATATTTTTCAGAAAGGATTCGCTCAGGGAAGCTCAAACTCCCTGTCTATCGTTTCCGCAATAAAACGAAAGCTGCTCTCTTCCTTTGGTAGCTGGCCGTTATCCAGCATCAAAGAGGCACCATAAACCAGGGAACGAACGACAAAGGTTTTTCGGATCTCTGCCTCTTTGGAAAGCCCCGCTTCCGCACAATAGCGGCTGATGATCCGTTTCGTAGTAGCACTGACCTCTGTTTTTCGCCTGGTCTGCTCCTCGTCCAGAGAGTCATCCCGCAGCATCAGGATGGAGCGGAAATGCGGGTTTTCCAGAAGAAAGTAAATATACTCCATGCTCAGCTCCACCAGCTGCCGCCGACTATCCCCGGCGAATTTCTTCTCCACCTGATAGCTGCGCTGCAGCCATTCCTGGTTTACATAATCAATGATCGCAAGGATGAAATCATGCTTATCCGCAAAGTGTTTATAGGGAGCGGCACAGGAAAGCCCACAGGAGGAAGCAATGCGGCGCAAAGAAAGATCTGTTAAGCCACGGGATTCGATCTCCCGCAAGCCTGCCAAAATCAGCTGCTCCTTCACAGAGACTGGATTTGTTTGTTCTGAACGCATAAATTCCTCTCCCTAAAAAGTTATCAGTGATAACCTATATTTATAGTTTACCCAAGCAATACCATCTTGTCAAGCCCTATCTGCCTTCAGCCCCGCAGAACAGGCTTTTCATAAAGAATTATACCTTGACAAGCATTCGATTCAATGTTAGAATGATTTCAACATAAGGTGAGGTATAGTATATGCCCCGGCAAAGAACCAGTATCCACTTTCCTTTTCAGCTTTAACAGCTTCAGCAGCTTTCATTCCGCTGATGGGATAAATTTGGTTCATTTTTATACTGAGCCAATAATCATGCTTTCATCCCAATCCCGCAGTGTTGCAACTGCGGGATTTTTTAAAACCAGGGTGGAATACAGCATTTTAGCAGAGCGCACTGTGGAGGCAGCAATATGATCGTTATATTAAAAGAAAATATAAATCAGGAGCAATTGGAGAGCCTGATCCAATGGTTGGAGAGTTTGGCTCTGAATGTGCAGAAAATTCAGGGCTGTGGGCAGACCCTCCTTAGCCTGCTGGGGGACACCTCCGGGCTGGATATTGACCTGATTCGCGCTCTGGATATCGTGGAAGAGGTAAAGCGGATCCAGGAGCCCTTCAGGCGTTCCGGCCGCAAATTCCACCCGCAAAACAGTATACTGGATATAAACGGTATCAAACTGGGCGATGGGCACTTTCAGCTGATTGCCGGCCCCTGCTCTGTGGAATCGGAAGAGCAGATCTGCGGGATCGCGCATGCAGTGAAGGCGGCCGGAGCTGGCCTGTTGCGGGGTGGAGCATTCAAACCCCGCACCTCCCCCTACTCTTTTCAGGGAATCGGGGATGAAGGCATCCGCCTTCTCCTGGAGGCAAAGCACCAAAGCGGGCTGCCCATCGTGACGGAAATCATGTCTCTCTCTCAGCTTCCGCTTTTTGAAGAGGTGGATATGATTCAGGTTGGTGCCCGCAACATGCAGAATTTTGAACTTCTTAAAGCTCTGGGGCAGCTGCGGAAACCCGTTCTTCTGAAACGCGGCATTTCCAGCACACTGGAAGAGCTGCTGCTTAGTGCGGAATACATCCTTGCAGGCGGGAATGAACAAGTCGTTCTGTGCGAACGTGGCATACGGACCTTCAGCAATTATACAAGAAATACCCTTGATCTCTCTGCTGTTCCCGTGCTGAAAAGCCTTTCTCACCTTCCGGTACTTGTTGATCCCAGCCACGCCACAGGTAAATCCTCTTTGGTCCCGCCCATGAGCCTGGCCGCTGTGGCAGCCGGTGCAGATGGTCTGCTGATCGAAGTACACAGCAACCCTCCCTGCGCGCTCTGCGATGGACAGCAGGCACTGCGGCCGGAAGAATTCCACGGCTTGGCAAAAAAAATCCAGTGCATTCGGGCCTGCCTGAATGAAGGGAGCGCAGGAGATGGCAATGTATAAACTCTGCATTCCTACCCAGCCACCCTATGAAGTACAAATCGGCAGAAATGTTCTTTCCCTGCTGGCAGATCAGCTGAAAGAGATGTTCCAGGAAAGGAGATTGTGCCTGGTCACGGATTCCAATGTGGCTCCTCTGTATCTGGATACACTGCGCCAGCTCCTGGAAACAAATTATTTTCCCTGCTCCGTCTTTGTTTTCCCTGCCGGAGAGAGCAGCAAGAACCTGGCTACTTACGGAGAGCTCCTTTCTTTTATGGCCAGAGAACAGCTGAGCAGAAATGATGTGATCCTGGCCCTGGGCGGCGGAACCGTTGGTGATCTGGCCGGATTCGCAGCGGCCAGCTATATGAGGGGGATCCCATGGGTCTTCCTGCCCAGCACATTGCTGGCAGCAGTGGATGCCTCTGTTGGCGGAAAAACCGCAGTAAATCTTCCGGAAGGAAAAAACCTGCTGGGTGCCTTCCATCAGCCTAGCCTGGTTTTTTGCGAATGCAGCTTCCTGGAGAGCCTGGGGAAGGAGCAGATCCAGGATGGCCTGGCTGAAATCCTAAAGCATGGCTTGATCGCGGATGCTGCGCTTTTTCAGCGTTTTCAGCAGCCCTTCTCCCTTCTTTCAGAAGATCTGCCGGAGCTGATTCTCCGCAATGTGGAAATTAAAAGCCACTTTGTCCTTGCTGACGAAAAAGATCAGGGACAAAGGCAAATTTTAAATTTTGGTCACAGCATCGCTCATGCTATTGAAAAATGCAGCGGCTACAGCATCAGCCATGGGCAGGCTGTAGCCATTGGAATGCTGGCAGAAATCAGAGCGGCCCATCGCATGGGCTTGAGTAGTTTTCCCGAGACAGCGATCCGAGCGGTGCTGTCCCGTCAGGGTCTGCCCCTTTCCTGCCCCTTCTCCGCTGAAGAGATATGGCAGGCGGCCCGGAACGACAAAAAACGCCGTGGGCAACAAATCAGCCTGGTTCTTCTTTCCTGCTTGGGAGAAGCCCATTTGCAGGAACTAAACCTGGATGATTTTCGGGAATTCGTACAGCTCGGAATGGAGGACCGGGAATGAAACGAAAAATCTTTCCCTTTGTTCCCGTTGGCAGCGTTTCCGCTGTTCCTTCCAAATCCTGGGCGCATCGGGCACTGATCTGCGCTGCGCTCTGCGAAAAGAAAACGGAGTTACAGCTTTCCTCTCTTTCCGGAGATATTCGTACTACGATGGATTGCCTGCAGGCCCTTGGTGCGGGGATGCATCCGCATGAAGGAGGAATCTCCATTGAAGGCATACGAAAGACTCCGGCCGCACCCCTTCTGAATTGCAAAGAAAGTGGTTCTACGCTGCGTTTTCTTCTTCCCGTAGCTGCTGCCCTGCAGGAGAATTGCAGCTTCACCGGGGAAGGAAGACTGCCGCAGCGCCCTCTTCTCCCCTTGCTGGAAGCACTGGCAGAAAAGGGGCTTTCTTTTTCCTCCCCTACTCTTCCGCTTCGCCTGGGAAGCTGGAAGAAAGGCGGCATTTTTTCTTTGCCGGGAAATATCAGCTCTCAGTTTGCTTCCGGGATCCTGCTGGCAGCACCTCTGCTACAGGATCCTGTAGAGATCCGCTTCAGCAGCCCGCTTCAATCCCGCTCCTATCTGGAGATAAGCCGCAGGGCCATGGAGGCCTTTTCAGTGCGGATAGAAAAAACAGATACCGGCTATTTCCTCCCCTCCGGACAAAGCTACCACTCACCCGGTCAGTTCCGGATCGAAGGAGATTGGTCTAATGGCGCCTTCTGGCTCACTGCCGGGGCGCTGTCCACGAAGGGGATTGAAATTCAAGGACTTCAGGCCAACTCTGTGCAGGGAGATAGAGAGATCCTTCCGATTTTGATCCGAATGGGTGCAAAAGCGCGTTGGCGGGAGAACACACTGCAGATCTGCTCCGGTGGAAGGCTGAGAGGGATCCAAATCGACGGAGCGGATATTCCGGATCTGATCCCAATTTTAGCCGTGGCAGCCGCCACCGCAGAAGGCAGCACCATCTTCTCCCGGGTCGCTCGCCTTCGTTTGAAAGAAAGTGACCGTCTACAAAGCACTGCGCAGCTCATAGAGGACCTGGGCGGCACAGCAGAGATCTGGGAAGATCAGCTGGTCGTCCACGGAAAGCAGCGGCTGCTCGGTGGACTTTGCCGGGCAGAAAACGATCACCGGATAGCAATGGCTGCCGCAATTGCCGCTACCTGCTGCCAAAATGAGCTAACGCTCCTGGACAGCCAGGCTGTAGAGAAGTCCTATCCGGAGTTCTGGAAGGATTATGCTTCTTTAGGAGGGATCGCCCATGTCATCTAGTTATGGAGAAAAGATTCGCCTTACTTTGTTCGGCCAATCCCATGGAGAATCCATCGGTATGGTTCTGGACGGGCTCCCGGCAGGAGAAGAGATAGACCTGCAGCAATTGCAGGCTTTTCTGGACAGAAGATCTCCGGGAAGAAGCAGCCTGAGCAGCCAAAGAAAAGAGGCGGATCGGCCCCGCTTTCTCTCTGGACTCTTTCAGGGAAAAAGCTGTGGAGCGCCTCTCTGCGCCATCATTGAGAATACGGACTGCCGTCCGAAGGACTATCAGCAGCTGGCCGATCTCCCTCGCCCCGGCCATGCGGACTGGCCTTCCTGGTATAAGCACCAAGGCTACAACGACTACCGCGGCGGGGGACATTTTTCTGGCAGGCTCACTGCAGCTTTCTGCGTTGGTGGAGGGATTTTGCTGCAGCTTCTGGAAAGGCGGGGGATCCGCATACAGAGCCGCCTTTTATCTGTTGGACCAATCAAGGACATCGCCTGGGATCCACACAGCAGCGATTGGCCGGAGCCCACAGAGAATCCCTGTTTCTTACCGGTATCCAGGCCGGAATGCGCTGCAGAGATGTTTCGCTGCATTCAGGAGGCCCGGGATGCCGGGGATTCTCTGGGTGGGCAGGTGGAATGTCGGATCCTTGGGCTCTCTCCGGGGATCGGGGAACCTTTTTTCGATAGCCTGGAAAGCTGCATCAGCCATTTGATCTTCTCGATCCCTGCAGCAAAAGGCCTGGAGTTCGGCTCCGGCTTTGCTGCGGCCGGGATGAGAGGCTCTGAAAATAATGATCCCTATCAAATCAGCAATGGAGAGATCAGCTGCTGCTCCAACCATCATGGCGGGATCCTGGGCGGATTAAGCAGCGGCATGCCCATCCTTTTCCGTGTGGCCTTCAAACCCACACCTTCCATTTCCCAAAAGCAAAAAACCATTCATCTGCGCAATAAAAGTGAAGTGGAGCTGGAACTGAGCGGAAGACACGATCCCTGTCTTGCCCTGCGGACCCTGCCCTGCGTGGAAGCCGCAGCTGGGCTGGCCCTGGCTCAGTTCCTTCTTTAGCCCATCTTACACCCGAAGGATGCAACTATGAATATCAAAGAATGCAGAACAAAAATTGATGCAATAGATCAAGAACTGCTCCGTCTGTTCGTTCAGCGAATGCAGCTGGCTGCTGAAATTGCTGGGGAAAAATCCCGCTGTGGTCTTGCCGTTTACAATCCGGAACGGGAACAGCAGATCTTACAGCAAGTAAAGAAAGCTTCCCCTGACCAGCTCTGGCCCTATGCAGAAAAGCTCTTCTATCAGCTTTTCTCCTTGAGCCGAGCCTATCAGCTGACACAGCAGGAAGAAACTCTGCCTCTTTTCTCTCCCCAAACCCAGCTTCCGGAAAAGCCCCTCCTAGCCTGCCTGAAACAGGAATCCAGCACAACCTCTCAGGTAGCAAAAAGACTTTTCCCGCAAGCAGAACTGCTTACATACCAAAAACATGAGGATTTGTTGGCAGCGGTGAAAAACGGGCTTTGCCAATACGGATTTTTCTCAGAAGGCAGCAGCTGCATCTGCCGGAAGGAGATATACAGGCTTCTGCAAGAGCAACAGCTTTATATCACATATGCAATCAGGGAAAGATTTTCCACCGCCTCCCAAAAGAACCGGGAAACAACTCCCTACCGATCCCAGGAAGACCCTTCTTTCAGGCAGCGCACAAAGCCGCTGACTGAAGAGACGGATCTCTGTGAGGAAAAATTCCCCGCCATTACTTCTAGGTTCTTCCTTGTCGGCCGGGAAGCCCGGATTTTCTTTGGCCACACAAAAATCTGTGCCCTTTTTCTGGCAAATGATGCCGCTGCCGCGATGAAAGGACTCTTTCCTCTCTTTACCGATAGCAGGCTGCAGCTTTCCCGTCTGGATATCAGCCCACTCTCTGAAAACAATCCTGCTCAGCTTGTTCAAATGGAAGTGAAAGGGGAATTTCTGAAGGAGGATCCTTCTTTTTTGTTGGCACGATTCGGCCAGGATCCGAAGAATCTCAGCTTCCTGGGGGCTTTTCCGGAAAAGGGAGGGGATCCGGAATGAAATATGGTTTGATCGGTTACCCACTGGGTCATAGCATGTCCCCACAGCTTCATGGGCTTTTGGGCATAGAGAACTATGAACTTTTGCCCCTTCCGCCAGAGAATCTGGAAGCCTTTCTCCTGGAAGGGGATTTTCTGGGTTTAAATGTGACCATTCCTTATAAACGGGCAGTCATGGCTTATTGCGATAAGCTCTCTTCTCAAGCAGAAGATATTGGCAGCGTGAACACTCTTCTGCGGGACAAGCAAGGCAGGCTGCATGGCTATAATACGGACTATGTCGGGCTGGAGCTTCTGGCAAAAGCACTGGGCATTTGTTTTGCTGGAAAGCGGGTGCTGATCCTGGGCAGCGGCGGAGCCTCGCTTACCTGCCGGGCCGTAGCAAAAAATGAGGGAGCAGCAGAGATCCGCGTAGTTTCACGGCAGGGGCCCGTCAATTACAAGAATGTCTATGAATTCCGGGACACGGAGATCATTATCAACGCTACACCGGTGGGCATGTACCCAAATCTGGAAGAAAAACTTCTGGAGCTAAAACGGTTTCCCAACTTGGAGGCCGTGCTGGATCTGATTTATAATCCTCTGCGCAGCGCACTTCTGCTGGATGCGGAGGAGCTGGGGCTCCCCCATGCAAATGGTTTACTGATGTTGGCACAGCAGGCAAAGGCAGCAGAAGAAATTTTTTTGAACAAGGAAATCCCGGATTCCCACAGCTGGAAGGCAAAAAAAGCCCTAGAAAAGCAGATGACAAATATCGTATTGATCGGTATGCCCGGCTGCGGAAAAAGCACTATAGCCCGACAGCTGGCTGATCTATGCGGAAGGGAATATCTGGATCTAGATATTCTCATTCAGGAGCAAGCCAGCTGCAGTATCCCCCAAATCTTTCAAAAAGAAGGGGAAAATGGGTTCCGACTGCGGGAAAGTGCCGCCCTGCGGGAGTTGGCCGGTAAACATGGAAAAATTATCGCCTGCGGCGGCGGAACAGTGCTCTCCCCGGAGAACCGGCGTTTGCTGCGGCAAAATGGAAGAATCTACCTGCTGAAAGGGGAGCTCTCCCGTTTGGAACGCCGTGGCCGCCCACTTTCTGACTCCCCGGAAGCACTTGTGCGATTAGCCCGTGACCGCGGACCGATCTATGAGGCACTGGCTGATGCGGCCTTCTGCAATGATTTTCTTAGCGAAAGCGCCGCCAGGCAGATCAAGGAGGACTTTGATGCGCATTTTAATAATTAACGGGCCCAATCTGAACCTGCTGGGCCTGCGAGAACCGGAAATCTATGGAAAGCAGAGCTACACGGAGCTACTGGATTTTCTCAACCAATGCGGAAAGGCACTGGATCTGGAGCTTGAATTTTTTCAATCCAACCATGAGGGGGCCATTGTCGATGCGATCCAGGAAGCCTACGGAAAGGCAGATGGCATCGTAATCAATCCGGCAGCATATACGCATAGCAGCATAGCGATCCTAGATGCATTAAAAGCCGTGGCTTTGCCTGCAGTGGAAGTGCATTTGAGCGATATTCAGACTCGGGAAAGATTCCGGCAGCACTCCTATATATCCCTGGCATGCCTGGCAACGATCTCCGGAAAAGGCTTTGATTCTTACCGGGAAGCCCTGATATTTTTAAAAGATCACCTGAATTAGCAAAAATTTCCCTTTGTTTTATTTACAAATCGTACTTTACAAATGTGCAGTGAAACTGATCCAAAACAAAAAGAAGCAGCAGAATTGAACTGCATCCCATTTGTTAGACAAAATTTCGAAGTAAAAATTGTTTATGAGCCGAAGGGCTTGCTGTCTGTGAAACGCAGGCAGTAAGCCCTTCACTTTTGTCTCTGCTCTTCAAAATGATCTGCAACCTGCATGTGCTCACCATAAGAGCCGCGCACTGCCCTGCCCAGCAGCAGGGAAACAATGGATACCACGCAGTAAAGAAACTTCTTTCCCCCACATTGCCGGGAAGAGAAAAAAATGGATTGAGGTCTTGGAAATGGAGGATATTAGAAC
>JAUMYD010000202.1 GCA_030528765.1 Bacillota bacterium | reverse complement strand
ACGCAGCGGAATGATCCGCAGCCCTTTGGGCAGAAGCTTTTTGTTAATTTGCCGGAGGGAATCCAGAAGGCTTTGTCTGGAAGAAAAGGGGCAGGTGAACATGCTTCCGGTTTTCAAGCCTGCCAGAGTAGGGGAACAGTATTGAATCAGATGATTTTCGAGCATGAGGACCTCCCTTGGCGAAGATAGGTAGCGGCCGCTAAGCTAAAAGGCGAATTCAGGTTAGCGGCCGCTAACCAAGGAGATAAAGAACAGTTAGCCACCGCTAACTATGGGTATCATAGAGGTATATTCCGCTTTTGTCAAGCTTTTTTTGGTTTTCCTCATTGACTTGATCATTGTGCGGTACTGCTATAAATGTCGAATAGACTCCGCTAAGCCCCCAATGAGGAAATTCAGGAAATATGGTAAAATTGGGTAACCAAAGCAATGGGATGTGTCCTGAATGGGCTGTTTTAGTTGCTTTAGGGGAGAATGATATGGAAACAGCCTGTATCATAACTGGAAATAAATTAAAATTTACATTTATCATTGATTAATAAATGTAAATATGCTAAAATGGTTAGCGGCGCCTAACTGCGGTGCAGGATGGGTGCATTTATTAAAAAAACAAGTTAGCTGAGACTAACCAAAAACTGAATTAACAGACTGGATGATTTCAATATGATGATAAACAAGCGGCTGATCGGCACAGTCGGAGAGAGCAAAAAATATATCGCCGGAAACGTAGCCTGTCAGTGGGTATCGCTGGCGGCAAATATTGCAATGATGGGAACGCTTGCCCATCTTTTTCAGAAACTTTACGAAGGAGTTGCGGATTGGAAAAGCATCTGCATCACGGCTGTTCTTGCGGCCCTGGCGCTAACGATACGCTATGTTTGCGCTGTTTTATCAAGTCGGATGAGCTATCTCAGCTCCAAGGCTGTAAAGAGGACACTGCGTGAAATGATCTACCTGAAACTTTTACGGCTGGGGACTGCCTATAAGGAAAAAGTACAGACCTCGGAGGTGGTGCAGGTTGCCGTCGAAGGTGTCGATCAGCTGGAGACTTATTTCGGTGCTTATCTGCCCCAGTTTTTCTACGCAATGCTGGCACCGCTAACATTGTTTGGAGTTCTGAGCTTTATCAGCTTACCCGCTGCTGTTGTTTTGTTGGTCTGTGTACCGTTGATCCCGGTGACCATTGTGGCAGTCCAGCGTTGGGCAAAAAAGCTGCTGGCAAAATATTGGGGACAGTACACCGCCCTCGGTGATACTTTCCTCGAAAATCTGCAGGGGCTTACCACCACGAAGATATATCAGTCCGATGCCTTCAAGCATCGGGAGATGAATGAACAGAGCGAGCATTTCCGCAAGATTACCATGAAGGTTCTGACCATGCAGCTCAACTCCATAACGATTATGGATCTGATTGCCTACGGCGGTGCAGCACTTGGTGTCATTCTTGCAGTCACACAGCTCCGTGCCGGAAAGGTCAGCCTTGCAGGCTGCCTGATGATCATCCTGCTGGCTGCGGATTTCTTCCTGCCTATGCGAATGCTGGGCAGCTTCTTCCACATTGCTATGAACGGTATGGCAGCCTCCGACAAGATTTTCAGGCTGTTGGATCTGCCGGAAGCGGAAGAAAAGACGCAGACTGTTCCTGCCGATTGCTCCATAGTGATGCGTGATCTTCGCTTTGGCTATGAGCCGGATCGTGAGATCCTCCACGGGGTGAACATGATATTCCCCAAAGGCGGCTTTACAGCAATTGTAGGGGAGAGCGGATGTGGTAAGTCAACCATTGCTTCCATCCTTATGGGACGAAACAAGGGGTACACCGGAGAGCTGACCGTGGGGGATGCTGTACTTTCAGAGATATCCGAACTAAGTCTGATGCGCAGCTTTACTTACATCAGCCATCAGAGCTATCTGTTCAAAGGCACGGTTCGGGATAACCTGCTGATGGCAAGACCTGATGCTCCGGACGATGTACTTTGGGCTGTATTAAAACAAGTGAGCCTTGACGATTTTCTCCGCAGTGAAAGCGGCTTGGACACTCAACTGAATGAAAAAGCATCCAATCTCTCCGGCGGTCAGTGTCAGCGTCTGGCGTTGGCCAGAGCTTTGCTCCATGACAGTCCCGTATATATTTTTGATGAAGCCACCTCCAATATTGATGTGGAGAGCGAAAACTACATTAT
>JAUMYD010000063.1 GCA_030528765.1 Bacillota bacterium | reverse complement strand
AAGAAGGCTGTCTGCGAAGGCTTTGCTTTTCCGGCCTGCGTGGAGTTGCTGCGCCGCAGGGAGCTTTGATCATGGCCCGGGCCTATCTTTCCTTGGGCAGTAATCTGGGGGATTCCCGTGCATATTTGCAGCAGGCTGTGGCTGCAATGGAGGAAAATGCAGATTTTCTCCTCCTGGCAAAATCTTCTTTGTATCGCAGCTCCCCTTGGGGGAAGAAGGGGCAGGCAGATTTTCTTAATGCGGCAGTAATCGTGGAAAGCCCTTTGGCGCCTTTGGAGTTGTTGGCCTTTTGTCAGAATTTGGAGGAGCAGGCAGGGCGTCAGCGCCTGGAGCATTGGGGCAGCAGGACACTGGATGTGGATATCATTGCGATCGAAGGGGTCTGCAGCACAGAACAGCCACTGCTTTTGCCGCACCCCTATTATCAGGAAAGGCTTTTTGTGCTGGCTCCTCTTTTTGAGATCGCCGGCGATCTTGCTCTTGCTCCTGGTTTCCCCGGCTTGGCAGCTTTGCTGGAATCCTGCCGTGCCAAAGATAAGAAAGAGGAACAGCGCATAGAAGTCATCGCAGGGCCGAATGCCTGGTGAAGCGATGCAGATTCGTGGAGGCTTTATGGATACAGCATTTATCAATCGAAAGCTGTACTTTTTGATGAACCCCAAGGCCGGTTTGGGGAAAATGTCCGAGCAATGGAAGGATATCTGTCAGAAGCTGAACAGCTTGGGCGTGGATTATTTTTGGGAATTTTCTCAAAGCGGAGAAGATAGCTCCCAGCAGGTGCGCAGGGCTGTATTGAACCAGGGAGCACAGGTCGTGGTCTCTTTGGGCGGCGATGGCTCCCTTCACGATGTTGTCAATGGATTGATCGAAAAGGATCAATTGCTTCGGCCGGATATCGTTCTGGCAACTTACCCAGCAGGCTCTGCCTGCGATTTTTCTCGGCTTGTTTACCGGAATAGCCGGGTAGATTTGGTTCAGCTCCTGCAGCATGGTCAGGTAAGGGATATTGACCTGGGGCGCTGCCGTTATAGCGGGCCGGATGCCCGTCCCCGGACATCTTATTTTATCAATGGCTTTGATGCAGGTGCCGGTGCGGATACCTGCATCGCTGTGAATGAAAAGGAAGGCCGTCTGAAAAAACTGTTTGGTGGGAAGCTGGCTTTTTTGCTCACGGCACTGGGAGTTCTGACGAAATTTTCCTATACCCGCAGTCAGATTCGTTTCGATGGCGAGCAGGAGGAGGGTGAATATTTGCTCATGGCCTTGGGGAATGGGCAGTATATGGGTGGGAGCATGAAGTTTTTTCCCTCTTCTCGCCTGGATGATGGTAAGCTGGATCTGCTTCTGGCCCGAAAGAGAAACTTTCTTTCTATACTACCCCTTTTTGTACGGCTTTATCAGGGAAAGCTGGAGGGGATCCGGGGTTGTCTTTTTCGCCAGGTGGAGCAGGTGCAGATTTCCTGCGAGAGACCCATTCCCTTTGAGCTGGATGGGGAAGTTCCCGGTTTTACCGATGTGGAGCTGAGCATCCTCCCGGCCAGCCTGCCCTTCCTATTTCCCCGGGAATGCTATGCTTGACAAGGCTTTTGATTTCTCCTATACTTGTTCCATCAGCAGGATATGAATTTTGCCCAGGGCTATATTGTCTGCGTTTGCTCCCGGCGAGAATGAGGTGACCATGAATATTTCAACCAAAGGCCGATATGGACTCAGAGCCGTGCTGGATCTGGCTGTCACTGCCACGGATCGTCCGGTATCTCTGTCCTCTATTGCTGCCCGTCAGCACCTTTCCGAAGGTTATCTGGAGCAGCTTATGGCTTCCATGAAAAAGGCTGGTATCGTAAAAAGCAGCCGTGGTTCCCAAGGCGGCTATTCTTTGGCACGGGATCCCCATGATATTCGGGTCGGGGAGGTTTTTCGTGCTTTGGAAGGCCCACTGGCACTGACTTCTTGCATAAGTGAGGAGCACACAGATAATTGTTCCCGTGTGGATGCCTGTGGCAGTGCCTTCATCTGGAAAGAGGTTCAGGATGCCATCAGTTTTGTGTTGGACAAATATTCAATCGGTGATCTCCTGGATAAGGAGATCAGTGCCTGCGGAGAGGGATCTTAGTATTTTTACTTCCCACAGCAAAAGCAAAAAGGAGAAAATCCATCCGGAAGGGTGGATTTTTTTATTTCAGGCATATATTGAAAGCAGCATGAGAAAAGGAGGGATTAAAATGGAAGCAATGCCTGCCAGGCTTAGTGCGCTTTTAAACCAGGCTTTGTATCTGCAAAAACGTTCCGTAAGAATCTATGAATTCATTGCCAGGGCTGCGCCCGGTGAAAAGGAAAGAGAGCTCCTGCAGGGGATTCGTCGGGAAGAACGACGACATTACTATATGTTGGAGGGGATTTATGAGGAACTGACGGATCAGGCCTTTCACCCGGAAAGGGTCTCTTTTTCGCTTCCCCGCTTCTATCAGGATATGCTGAGAACAGCGCTCTGCGATAAGCTTGCAGCCATAGATTTTTATGAGGATTTACTGCAGCAGATCCATTGTGGGAAAAAGCAGGTTTTTTTGCAGCTTCTCATTGAGGAGCAAAAAGAGCATGCACGCATTCTGGCTGCACTTTATGATCGCTAGATAAAATATTGCTTGCCTGCTTCCCTGTAGATTGTTTCCTTGCTATTTCAGAGTTAAAAAGGTATAATACTATCAGTTATTCAGGGAATATCCTGACTTTTATTTAATGGAATCAAATCCCATCTGGAAATGTTGAATGGAGGAATTTATGCTTTTAGCAGTAGATTGCGGCAATACTCATATTGTCTTAGGGCTGTTTCAGGGGGAAGTACTGGTGCGCAGTTGGCGTATCTCAACGGAGGGGAACAAAACAGAGGATGAGTATCTGGCGATGCTGCAGGTTTTGCTTTCTCAAGATGCGCTTTCCCTTTCGGAAATCGAAGGAATGATCGTTGGTTCGGTAGTCCCCCGGGTCACAGTCGCTTTCAACAAAATGGCAAAGAAACACCTGCGTTGTCCAGCATATTTTGTGGATCATAGTACGGAAACGGAGATCCGCGTTTTGCTGGATAACCCCAGAGAAGTAGGGGCAGACCGTATTCTGAATGTGTTGGCTGCCCATCGGAAATATGGTGGGGCTCTGATCGTTGTGGATTTTGGAACGGCTACAACCTTTGATTGCGTTTCTGCGTCTGGGGAATATCTGGGCGGCGCAATTTGTCCGGGGATCGAAATCGCGCAGCAGGCACTGTTTTCCCATGCCGCCAAATTAGCAAATATAGATCTTTACCAGCCACCCTCCGTAATCGGAAAGAATTCTGCGGATAGTATGCGTTCCGGTATCCTTTGGGGATATGCCGGGCAGGTGGACTGCCTTTGCCGCCGCATGAAGCAGGAAATGCAGGGAGATGTTCGTGTGATCGGCACAGGCGGGCTGGCCTCTTTTATCCGTAGTTTTACCGAGGAAATGGAGGTCGTGGATACCGGGCTGACTTTGGATGGCCTGCGTATGGTGTGGGATTTGTATAAGAATAAGATTTCCGATTGAATAGAGTTCATTGGGTGAAAAGAAAGACTTGGGTTTGGGAGGTTCTTCGGATGCTGGCCAAAGTAATAAGCTGTGCCTTATCCGGCTTAAAAGGATACAGGCTGACTGTGGAGGCAGATATTGGGCTGGGGCTTTCGGCCTTTGATATCGTGGGGCTTCCTGATGCTTCGGTTCGGGAAAGCCGGGAACGTGTGCGCGCGGCAGTAAAAAATTCCGGCTTTGATTTTCCCCTGCGCAGAATCACAGTGAATCTTGCCCCTGCGGATTTAAAAAAGGTTGGCCCTTCACTGGATCTTCCCATTGCCATTGCTATTTTAGGCGCCACGGAGCAGCTGCCGCTTGAGGGGTTACTGCAGGATTGTGCCCTGATCGGGGAGCTTTCCCTGGATGGTGCTTTGCGGCCTGTCAGTGGCATCCTTTCCGTTTCTGCCGCATTGGCAGAAACCGGCGTTCGTTGCCTGCTGGTGCCGCTTGAAAATGCGGAAGAGGCCAGTATCGTTCAGGGTATAGAAGTTTATGGTGTATCCAGTTTGCGGGAAGCAGTCGATATGCTCAGCGGAAGATCGGGGCTTCTGCCTACCCGGGTTGATGTGGAGTCGATTTTTCGCAGCAGCGGCAGAATCGGAACAGCAGATATGTCGGAGGTAAAAGGGCAGCCGGTAGTAAAGCGCAGCCTCGAAATTGCTGCTGCCGGTGGCCATAATATATTGATGGTGGGATCCCCCGGAAGCGGCAAGACTATGCTGGCGAAGCGGCTTCCTACGATCCTGCCGGAGCTTTCTTTGGAGGAAAGTCTTTTGGTGACGCAGCTTTTCAGTATCAGTGGTCTCCTTCCTGCGGGGAAGGCATTACTTACAGAGAGGCCTTTTCGGGCTCCCCACCATACGGCATCGGCAGTGAGCATTATTGGCGGCGGTGCTACGCCCCGCCCTGGCGAGATCTCTCTTTCCACCCATGGGGTGCTCTTTCTGGATGAGCTTCCTGAATTTCAGCGTGATGTTCTGGAGGCTCTGCGTCAGCCACTGGAGGAGCAGCTTGTGTCCATCACCAGAGCAAATGCGCGTGTGGAGTTTCCTGCGGATTTCCAATTTGTAGCAGCCATGAATCCCTGCCCCTGTGGATATTATGGCGATACACTGAAGCCTTGCGTGTGCCGCCCGCATCATAGGCAGCAGTATTTACGAAAGATTTCAGGGCCACTGATGGATCGCATAGATTTGCACATTCAGGTTCCCCGCGTTGAATATAGTGAGCTCTCCCTGCAATCCCAGCATGCGCCGGAGGAAGGCTCTGCCAGCATCCGCCAGCGGGTTATAGAGGCCCGGGAACGGCAGGCGCATCGTTTTCGGGGCAGCAGCTGCCGGGTGAATGCCCGGATGAGCAGGAAGGAGCTGGAAAAGCACTGCCGCCTGGAGCGGGACGCAGAGACCCTTTTGGAGCAGGCCTTTCGTAATCTTAGAATGAGTGGTCGTGCGCATGATAGGATTTTGAAGGTCGCCCGTAGCATTGCGGATCTGGATCATAGCGAGAATATTGGCATGATCCATATTGCGGAGGCTATTCAATACAGAAATATGGATAGTGAGGAAAACTGATGGGATTTTCTTATTCAGTAGTTGCTGCACCTCTGGCCGGGATCAGCGTCCGTGCTTTTCGGGAGATCTGCATGGCCCAGGGCGCAGACCTGGCCTATGGAGAAATGATCAGTGCCCGGGCAATCGGCTACGGGAACAAAAAGACCCTGGAGCTTTTGGATATAGAAGGAGAGCGATCTCCACGCATGGTGCAGCTAAGCGGTTCCGATGTTGGCTTTGTGCGGGAAGCTGCCGGGCTGGCGGTTTTCTTGGGCGCAGAGCTGCTGGATCTGAATATGGGCTGCCCTGTTCCGAAGGTTGTGAAAAACCGGGAGGGCAGCTTTTTGATGCAGACTCCGGAGCTGGCGGCAGAGCTGATCCGGGCTGCCCGGGAGGCTGGTGTCCCTGTTTCTGTGAAGATTCGCAGCGGCTGGGATGCGGAGCAGCAGAATGCCGTGGAGTTTGCGCGTATGGCAGAAGCAAACGGAGCCTCTTTTGTGGCTGTTCATGGTCGCAGCAGAATGCAGTTTTATTCCGGAAAAGCGGATTGGTCTGTGATCCGAAGGGTCAAAGAGGCACTTTCGATTCCGGTTTTGGGAAATGGAGATATCTTTTCTGCCGCGGACGCTCTGCGCATGCGTGAGGAAAGTGGCTGTGATGGCCTGATGATTGGCCGGGGGATGCTGGGGAATCCCTGGATCTTCCGGGAGGTAAAGGCTGCATTGGCTGGGGAGCCCGTTCCGGAACGCCCCAGCCCCAGGCAGATCGTGGAGCAGGCCATGGCGCACCTGGAGCGGCATATTGAGCGGAGTATTTACTGGCTGCAAAAGCGGGAAGGAGAGGGCCCTGAAAGCCGCAGGCTGGGGGAAAGCCTGGCTGTACGGGCTATGCGCGGGCACCTGGGCTGGTATACCCGTGGCTTAAGTAATTCCGCACAGCTGCGCATGCAAATCAATCAGCTGCAAAGCGCAGAAGAGATTCGCGGCCTTTTTGAGGAATATCTGTCCCGGCTGGAGCGGGAGAGCTGCTCTCACGCAAGCGGCAGCTGTACTTCTCTTCGGGAGAGCGAGGAGAACGCCTGATTCCTTTTCCGCGGAAGTAGTTTGTCATGTTTCGTTTGATCTGCATTTCCCCTTTTTCTGGTTTAAGCCTTTTGTTGCTTGACAAGTTGCAGAGAACAGGATAAACTAAAATGGTTATACTGTGTATTGCAGAAGCATAAGCGAAAGGTGGACGATCAGCATGGCAGAACAAGAAGTTTTAATGACGATTGAGGGCCTGCAGGCCATGGAGCAGGACCTGGAACACCTAAAAACAGTTCGGCGTAAGGAAGTGGCGGCTCGGATCAAGCAAGCCATTGAATTTGGCGATATTTCTGAGAACTCTGAATATGAGGATGCCAAGAACGAACAGGCTTTCATCGAAGGGCAGATTTTGAATTTTGAGAAGATGCTCAAAAATGCCCGTGTGATCGAAGCTTCTGATGTGAGCGTTGATGTGGTTTCCGAGTATTCAAATGTGACGCTGCTTAATCTTTCCACCGGGGAACCGCTTTCCTTCCAGATCGTTGGCTCCGTGGAAGCCAAACCTTTTGAGTATAAGATTTCAAACGAAAGCCCTGTCGGGAAAGCTCTGCTTGGTCACAAAGTTGGCCAGGAGGTGGAGGTCCAGGCACCGGCCGGGATCATAAAATATCGCATCATCAGTATCCATAAATAGGAGTGAAAACAGTGGCAGAATACGAGACAAATGAACTGATGCAGGTTCGCATCGGAAAGATGGAAGAATTACGGAGCCGGGGCGTGGATCCCTTTGGTCATCGTTTCACACCATCTCACCACAGTGCAGAAATTTTGGCAGATTTTGAAAAGCTGGAAGGCAGCACTGTTTCCGTGGCCGGACGCATAATGGCTGTTCGTGGGCATGGCAAAGCCAGTTTTGTTGATCTCAGCGATAAAGAAGGCCGGATTCAGCTTTATGTTCGTTCCGATGAGGTTGGCGAAGAACAGTATTCCCTCTTTAAGCTGTGGGATATTGGTGATATTGTTGGGGTAGAAGGGGAGGCTTATCGCACAAACCGCGGTGAGATTTCCATTAAGGCTAGGCAGCTTACCTTCCTGAGT
Organism: Bacillota bacterium; assembly: GCA_030528765.1. Lineage (GTDB taxonomy): Bacteria > Bacillota > Dehalobacteriia > UBA4068 > UBA4068 > RGIG3155. Next base: position 2,207 of record JAUMYD010000063.1, on the reverse strand, counting down.
AAAAGCCTGCGTCCCTTGCCGGAAAAATTTCATGGTTTGACTGATGTTGAGCTGCGTTACCGGCAGCGCTATGTGGATCTGATCGTGAATCCGGAGGTCCGCAACACCTTTATCCTGCGGAGCAAGATCGTCCGCGCCATCCGTAATTATCTGGATGGCCAAGGCTTTTTGGAAGTGGAGACCCCGGTGCTGCACGGTATTGCCGGCGGCGCTGCAGCTCGTCCTTTTATTACCCACCACAATGCTTTGGATATGCAGCTTTACATGCGCATCGCCCTGGAACTGCATCTGAAGCGCCTTATTGTTGGCGGCTTGGAGCGGGTCTACGAGCTTGGCCGTGTTTTCCGCAATGAAGGGATCGATACCCGGCATAATCCGGAATTTACCCTCCTTGAGCTTTATCAGGCCTTTTCTGATTACGAGGGCATGATGGAGCTGACGGAGAATATGGTCAGCTCTGTTGCAAAAGAAGTTCTGGGCACTGACCAGGTCAGCTATCAGGGAACGGAGATTAGTTTCGCTGCACCCTGGAAGCGTATGACAATGTTTGATGCCATCAAAACCTATTCCGGCTATGATTTCAATGAAATCACTACGGATGAGGCAGCCCGCGCTGCAGCGAAGGAAGCCGGGCTGGATGTGTCTGATGATGCAGAGCGCGGAAATATCATTAACCTTTTCTTTGAAGAGAAGGTAGAAGAAAATTTGATCCAACCCACCTTTATCATGGATTATCCTATTGAGATTTCTCCTCTGGTCAAACGGAAGAACGATGATCCGAATATGGTTTATCGTTTTGAAGCCTTTGTGTTCGGCCGGGAGCTGGCAAATGCGTACTCTGAGCTGAATGATCCTCTGGATCAGCGCGGTCGCTTTGAGTATCAGATGTCTCTTCGGGCTAAAGGAGATGAGGAAGCCAACGAAACGGATGAGGATTTCCTTCGGGCTCTGGAGCACGGCATGCCGCCTACCGGCGGTTTGGGCGTGGGCATTGATCGCCTTGTCATGTTCCTGACTGATGCTGCCAGCATCCGCGATGTGATCCTATTCCCTACGATGAAATCTATCGACTAAAAATTTTCGGCCATCTCTGCTGAAGCAGCACTGTTGAACAGGAAGAAGCAGGGCTTCCGGAAAGAAAATATCAGATTTGAGCGCAGTTCAGGATGCTTGCTAGAGAAATTTAGTGAGTGTCCTTTTGCGTTCTTTTCAGAGCTTTAACGGAGTAGGGATGGTTGGACATAATAATCATATCTTAGCACTTAGTTTTTGAAAGAAAAAGGTATATTTTGAATTGAGCAAGCAGGGAATGTCTGGAGCTGCTTTGCTGTAGAAGAGTATGTGCATATCCCGCCCTTTTTTGAGGGAACAGACAGCTTTTTCAGCGTTCCGCATGGATCTGCAGAGAAGCCGTGCAGTAAGTAAAATAAAAAACGGTTAGGAGGAAGCATGAAAAGCAGGAAATATTTAAAGAAGATCATAGCTATGGTTTTGATTGCAGCTGTGTTGTTGACAACAACGGGCTGCGATGGCAGCGAAATAATGAATTATATGATGGACAAGCTGGGTACTACCGTTACGCCCGGAGCTCGTCTGTTGGGCAGTGGCTGGATAAATTCGGATTTGATCGGTGCTATTGACGAAAACACGGAAATAGACCTGAAAGACGATTTTCATACTGCCGTCAATCGGGATTGGTTGTTGGAAACAGAAGTTGGGGAAGAAGGAAGTGTCTCTTTTCTTGGTTCCATGGAAACGATTATGGAAGAACAGCTTCTGGAGATCTTTATCCCCGGCAAAGAGTATGTTCCGGATGAGAAGATCATGAGCCAGCAGGCCTATGCGCATATGGAGCAGCTGATTCTGGATTTGATGGAGCTGGCTGGGAATGAAGAGAAGCGTAATGCACTGGGCGCTGAGCCCCTGCGTCCTTATCTGGAGGCGATCGAAGGCATTGATTCCCTTGAAGAAATGACTGCTTATCTGTGCAATGAGAGTGAGAATAATTTTCTTCAGGAAACTCTGCTGAACTGCTTTATCGATGTGCCGATCTCCTCCCGCGGATATTATACTGTGCATATCAGCCCTTGCGAGAATCTGCTCCTGCGCAGTTCCGAGAGCTACAGTACTCTTCCTGGCTGGGAATATTACGAATTGCGGGAAAAAGAGGAAAGCTTACGGAAAGTTCTTGTCAAGCTGGGCTACAG
>JAUMYD010000062.1:6853-9489 GCA_030528765.1 Bacillota bacterium | reverse complement strand
ATGACGGTGAAGAACGCCGCAGACGGCAGCTTTACCTTCGCGGATGTGCCCCTGAGCACGGCAGGCACCCATTATTTCGTCATCCGGGAAAATAAATCCGCAGCCCTGCCCGGCATGAGCTATGATGCAAACAGCTACTTCCTCACCGTGGTGGTGGAGGATGTGGATGCCCTGCTCACAGTCGTCAATGTCAGCATGATGGATGACGGCGGCGCAGCCACGGAGATCAAATTCGAGAACAGCTATATCCCCGCAGAGACCAAGACCAGCTTCAGCGGGATGAAGAGCCTGAGCGGCAGAGCCCTGGCAGCTGATGAATTCAGCTTCGATCTCTTTGAGACGGATGCCAGCTTCAGCCCTGCAGGCCCGGCCCTGATGACAGTGAAGAATGCAGCAGACGGCAGCTTCGTCTTTGAAAATGTCCTGCTGCAGGAAGAAAAGACCTATTACTTCCTGGTGAAGGAAAATCAGGAAGCCCCCCTGCCCGGCGTGAGCTATGACAGCAAGAGCTACCGCTGGACCATCGAGGTGGAAAGAGCAGGCGATCAGCTGCAGATCAAGAACAGCCTCCTGCAGGATGAAAGCGGCACTGTTACGGAGATGCTCTTCGAGAACAGCTACACGGCCGCTCCCACCAGCGTCAGCTTTAACGGCACGAAGAGCCTGACGGGCCGAGCCCTGGCCGCCGATGAATTCAGCTTCGAGCTCTTCGAAACCGACGACAGCTTCGCACTGGTGGATCCGGCCATCATGGAGGTGAAGAACGCCGCAGACGGCAGCTTTACCTTCGCGGATGTGCCCCTGACCACGGCAGGCAGCCATTACTTCGTCATCCGGGAAAAGAGCACGCCGCTGCTCCCCGGTGTGAGCTATGACAGCAGCAGCTATTTCCTCACCGTGGTGGTGGAGGATGTGGACGCCGTGCTCACGGTCAGCAGCCTGAGCATCTCGAACGGCCTTGAGACTGTCACGGAGCTCAGCTTCGAAAACAGCTACACGACAACACCCACCAGCGTCAGCTTTAGCGGCACGAAGAGCCTGACGGGCCGAGCCCTGGCAGCCGATGAATTCAGCTTCGAGCTCTTCGAAACCGACGACAGCTTCGCACTGGTGGATCCGGCCATTATGACGGTGAAGAACGCCGCAGACGGCAGCTTTACCTTCGCGGATGTGCCCCTGACCACGGCAGGTACGCATTATTTCGTCATCCGGGAAAACAAATCCGCAGCCCTGCCCGGCATCAGCTACGACAGCAGGAGCTATTTCCTCACCGTGGTGGTGGAGGATGTGGACGCCGTGCTTACGGTCAGCAGCCAGAGCATCACGGACGGGACTGCCCCGGTGACGGAGCTCAAATTCGAAAACAGCTACACGACAACACCCACCAGCGTCAGCTTTAACGGCACGAAGAGCCTGAGCGGCAGAACGCTGGCAGCAGAGGAATTCAGCTTCGATCTCTTCAAAACCGATGACAGCTTCGCGCTGGTGGATCCGGCCATTATGACGGTGAAGAACGCCGCAGACGGCAGCTTCAGCTTCGCGGATGTGCCCCTGACAACAGCCGGAACGCATTATTTCGTCATCCGGGAAAACAAATCCGCAGCCCTGCCCGGCATCAGCTATGACAGCAGCAGCTATTTCCTCACCGTGGTGGTGGAGGATGTGGATTCTCTGCTCGGTGTCAGCAGCCAGAGCGTCACGGATGGGACAGCTCCGGTGACGGAGATCCGCTTCGCGAACAGCTATGCTGCTGCTCCTACCAGCTTCAGCCTGAGCGGCACGAAGAGCCTGAGCGGCAGAACGCTGGCAGCAGAGGAATTCAGCTTTGATCTTTTCCAGGCAGATCCCAGCTTTGCCATCAGCAGCACGCCCATTATGACGGTGAAGAACGCCGCAGATGGCAGCTTCAGCTTCACGGATGTGCCCCTGACCACGGTCGGTACACATTATTTCGTCATCCGGGAAAACAAATCCGCAGCCCTGCCCGGCATCAGCTACGACAGCAGCAGCTATTTCCTCACTGTGGTGGTGGAGGATGTGGACGGCGCACTCACGGTCAGCAGCCAGAGTCTGGCAGATGAAAACGCTGCCGTCACGGCGCTCAGCTTTGCCAACAGCTATGTGGAAGAGATCCCCCCTGCTCTGGAAGTAGAGCTGCACGTGGAAAAACGTGTGCGGAACCTGGGCTCTGAGGAGATCGGCCCCGAGAAATTCAATTTCCGCCTGGAAGATCAGGAAAGCGGCGAGACCATGGATGTCCTCAGTGATGAGGAGGGTGCTGCCTGCTTCCGCCTGAATTACAGCGTGGAGGATGTGGGCAGAGAATTCAGCTACCGCATCTGGGAGCTGGATGAGGAAGAAGAGTATATCCGCTACAGCAATGCGGAATACGAAGTGAAGGTCACGATCCGCCAGGATGAAAGCAGCAATGCCCTGCTGGCAGAGCTCAGCCTGGATGGGGAGAGCGTGGAAAGCGTTTCCATGGAATTCGTCAACGAATACGACTACACGCCGGAGCCCCCCATCATTCCCAGCCGACCCATTTCCGACGATGGGGATGCGGAGGACGGCGGCATCGGTGATGGTGGAGAGGACGATCCTTCCGACGGCACGGGTGATCCCGCTGATGGCACGGG
>JAUMYD010000062.1:0-6843 GCA_030528765.1 Bacillota bacterium | reverse complement strand
GCCTCCGGCGATAGCGGAGACAGCAAGCCCACCAGCGGCAGCCAGACGAAGCCCAGCGCGCCCCAGACCGGTGATGAAAGCCAACCCCTGCTGTGGTTCGGCATCCTGCTGGCTTCCGCTGCCGTGCTGAGCGGAATACTGATCCTGCATGAAAGAAAACGCCGCGCTGCCAAATAAAGCAGCCCGGCAGGAAGAAAGCTCTGCATAGAAAGAGGAAGCACTGGCGAAAGCCACTGAAAACTCTCAAGGCAGAACAGCAACAGAAACAGGGACAGCGCCTTGCAGGCACTGCCCCTGTTTTTTTGTGCAAAAGCCGCCTGTGAACCACGCCGCAGCCCAGATATTAAAGTTTTTGCTGCCGCTTTTTTCAAAAAGCGGCGGTTTTGGAAAGAAAAATAAACCCCTTCTTCTTTGAAAAGAAGAAGCAAGAAACTTTTAATTTTGGGCAGCTGTATAATTTATTGTCATTGCGAGGAAGTTCAGCTGCAGGACTGCGCAGCAGTACACAGCTGAACGACGTGGCAATCTTAGCGTTTTCCCTGCCTCTGTCGGAGGTGTCCTCTGGATTGCCACGTTGCCAAGCTGGCTTTTGCCAAGGCAAAATCACAGCTTGCCTGCCTCGCAATGACAGAAACCAGAAGCAGCATCCAAATACTAAAGTTCTTTGTCCAACTTTCTTTCAAAAAAGTTGGGGTTTTGAAAGAAATATAAAACCCTTCTTTTCTTGAAAGAAAAGAAGCAAAAGAAATTTAAAGGGCTTCGCCGCCTGTGAACCACGCTGCGACCGGGAGAGGAGCAGGCCGCTGCTGCACCCGGGCAAGAGCTCCCGGGCTTCCGGCAGCAAAAAAGAGCCTATCGCGAAGACAGGCTCCAAAATGCAGATTGGGGGGAGGCGGCTTATTTCCTTCCCGCAGCCTGCCGCCGCTGCCGCAGCCGGGAGAAGAGCAGGCAGAGCAGAATGCAGATCAGCATATCCGGCAGCGTGCTGCCCAGAGGCAGATCGATCTGCATCAGCAGGCGGTAGAGCAGAAAGCCCAGTGCCCAGAGCAAAAGATTCCCCGGCGAAAAGGCTTTGTGGCTGTGATCCTGCTTCAGGATGAAGAAATCCGCGATCTGAATGGCGATCATAGGCGCAAAAACAGAGCCGATCAGATAAAGGAAATCCGTGATATCGTGGAGCGGCAGGAAGATCGCCCCGGCTGTGCCCAATGCCGCCGCGGCAAGTGCCAGCCATTTTCCGGGGATGCGGGCCGAGAGCGCCTCGCCGGAAACCCCGGCTGAATAGGCATCCAGGAAGGTGGTGGTCACCGTGGAAAGCACCACGATCAGCAGGCCGCCAATGCCCAGCCCGGCCCGGAGCAGGATCTGCGCGATCTCCGATTCTCCGGTGAGCAGGGCCGCGCCCATGCCGATCAGGTACATCCAGCAGCTGACCAGCCCGTAGACCAGCGCGCTGACAGCCGTAGCCTGCAGGGGCTTTTCCGCCTCCCGGGTATAGTCACTGATCAGGGGCAGCCAGGAAAGGGGCATGGCAGCGGAAAGCTCCACCGCAGCCCCAAAGGAAAGGGCCTCCCCGCTGGGCGCAGTCATGCTGCCGCTGCCGAAGATGCGGAAGCAAAGCAGCAGGCTGAGGCTGAAAAGGGCCAGCATCGCAAGGCTGTTCAGCTTGCCCAGATTGCGGATGCCGATCAGGATCCACAGCAGGATCAAAGCCCCGATCAGCAGGCACCAGAGCCAGTGCCCCAGGGCGTAAATGGCGTTCGCCGCCAGTGCTCCGTCATAGATCATGATGCCTGTCCAGCCCAGCAGCTGCAGGATATTCAAAACAGAGAAGAGCAGGCCGCCCTTTTGCCCGAAGCTGCTTTTTACGCTTTCCATGGCGCTTCTGCGCAGCCTGCCGCCGATGAGCCCGGACAGGAAGAGCAGCAGGCAGCCGATGAGATGCCCTAGCAGGATGGCCAGCAGCCCCCGGCCAAAGCCCAGCGGAGCAAAGAGACTGCCGGTGTGGATCTCCGCAATGGAAACCGCAGCCCCAAACCAGATCAGGGCATTTGCCGGCAGGCTGCTGCCCTTTTTTGCTGTTTTATTCATTCCCGGCCGCCTCCTCCGCAAAGAAGCCCTGCAGCGGGAAGCCGTGGTGCAGGGGGCCGCTGCCCGCTCCCAGATCCAGCTGGGCGGAAAGGGCCCCGGAGATATATTCCTTGGCCCGCTGCACAGCCTCCTCCAGAGAAAAGTCCTTTGCCAGATTGGCGGCAATGGCAGAGGAGAGGGTGCAGCCGGTGCCGTGGGTATTTGGATTTTCGATGCGTTTTCCCCGGAACCAGCGGAGCTCCCCGCCGCTATAGAGCAGATCATTGGCATCACTGATGCTGTGGCCGCCTTTCAGCAGCACCGCACAGCTGCAGCTTTCCCCGATGCAGCGGGCAGCTGCCAGCATATCCTTTTCCCCCCGGATGCTGCGGCCGGAAAGCAGCTCTGCCTCGGGGATATTGGGGGTGATCACCCTCGCCAGGGGCAGCAGCTCCTCCCGCAGGCACTGCAGGGCTTCTTCTGCCAGCAGCGCCGCCCCGGAGGTCGCCACCATTACCGGATCCAGAACGATATTTTCCGCCTGATAGGCCCGGAGCCTTTCCCCAATGACGCGGATCAGCGCCGGGGAAGAGACCATGCCGATCTTCACTGCATCCGGCCGGATATCCTGAAAGACCATATCCAGCTGCTGCCGGAGGAATTCCGGGCTGCTCTCCTGGATCCCGGAGACGCCGCGGGTATTCTGGGCGGTCAGGGCGGTGATAACGCTCATGCCATAGACCCCATTCATGCACATGCTTTTCAGATCTGCCTGGATCCCGGCGCCTCCACTGCAATCGCTGCCTGCAATGGTCAATGCTGTTTTCAGCTTCATGTATATTCTCCTTTCTCTGCTGCCGCTCTGCGGCAGCCTGCTCAGCATCGTTTTTTTTGCGCGACGTAAGGTGGTGCCCCCAATGCGCCGCTTTGTATCGGCACCCTGCATCTGCAGGGAGCGTATATGTGTATACCCGGCCTTTCCTCCCACCTTCTTTCCTTCCTTCGGGGCGGGAAGGGCCACTCGCGCAGTCCTTTTCCCTGCCTTCGGAAGCTCAGAGGGCTGCCGCAGCCTCTGCCCAGTCCATGATCCATTCATCCGTCAGCCGGGTCAGCTGCGCCCAGCTCTCCCGGCTGACCGCATCGTAAACGCCCAGCGTATAAAAGCCGGCGGCCTTTGCTGTTTCCGCAGCGTAAAGGGCATCCTCATAAACAGCGATCTCCCCCGGTGCCGCGCCCAGGCGCCGGGCAGCCTCCAGATAGACCAGGGGGCTGCGCTTATTCTCCCCCACCTCCTGACAGGATAGCAGGAATTCGAAACAGCCCTCCAGCGAGAGCCGCCGCAGACAATCCTGCATCAGCCGGCTGTCTGTGGCAGAGGCCACACAGAGCCTGCAGCCCCGCTCCCGCAGGCGCTGCAGGTAAAGCTCCACCCCTGCTTTCAGGGGGATATCCTGCCGGTAGTGGGCCTCCATCATACTGTTCATTTCTGCCGCCACCTTTTCCGGGCTTTTGGGGAGGTGGAATTCCTCCACAAAGAGGACTGCGGATTCGCCCATGGTCAGGCTGCGGACGCGCTCCAGGGCTGGGGCGATATCTTCATTCAGACCCTGCCGCAGCAGGTATTCCCGGCCCAGCCGCCGCCAATAGCCCATGGAATCCACCAGTGTGCCGTCCATATCGAAGATCGCGAAGCGCTTATTCATTCCCCTTCACCATCCTTCTGGCCAGAGGCAGCAGGGCGGCAGTGGCCGCTCCCGGATCCGCTGCTGCAAAAATGGCGGAGACCACAGCCACCCCGTCCAGGCCGCAGCCGGAAAGCTGCAGCAGATTCCCGGCATTGATGCCGCCAATGGCGACTGTGGGCAGGCCGCATTCCGTGCAGATCTGCCGGATCAGCTCCCGGGGGAGGATATCCACATCCAGCTTTGTGGAGGTGGAGAAAACCGCCCCCAGCCCCAGATAATCCGCAGAGGCAGCCTTTGCCTGCCGGGCCTCCTCCAGGCTGTGTACGGAGACCCCAAGGATCTTATCCGGCCCCAGCTTCTGCCGGACAGCTGAGGCCTCCTGGTCCTCCTGCCCCACATGGACCCCATCCGCGCCGCAGGCCAGGGCGATCTCCACATTATCGTTGACGATGAAGGGCACGTTGTAGCGGCGGCAGAGGGCAGCCAGTGTCTTTGCCTCCTCCAGAAAGTGCTCCGCATCCAGCTCCTTTTCCCGCAGCTGCAGGCAGGTGATGCCGTTTTGCAGGGCAGCCTCCACCTGCGCATAGAGGGAGAGCTTCCCCACCCAGGCCCGGTCTGTCACTGCATAAAGCAGCATGTCTTCTTTTCTGCATCTCATGATCCAGTGCTCCTTCATCTGTATTTTTGTTCCCCGGCAAAGCCGGGCGCATCCCGCCTGCACCCCACGGCTGAGAAGGCTTTCGCCCCGCAGAGGCCCATGGCGCAGGCTCAGGCCAGCTCCCAGCGAGCCCCGGCTTCCAGCTCCTCCGGCTGCAGCTTGTATATGGCATCGATGATATAATTCCGGTAGCTGGCGTTTCCATCCAGCGGCCCCATGCGGGAGAATGCCTTCTCCCCGCAGAGGCCCATGGCGCAGACCGCTGCCACAGCAGCTTCCAGCGGCTGCTCCGGATTTGCCGCCAGGAAGGCCGCACTCATGGCGGAAAGCTGGCAGCCGCTGCCGGTGATGCGGCTCATCAGCGGGTGGCCGTTGCGGATGCAGAAGGCCCGCTCCCCATCGCAGACGATATCGATGGGCCCGGTAATGGCCAGGATGGCACCGCTGCTGCGGGAGAATTCCCTGGCAAAGCGCAGGGCCTGGGGCAGAGTCTCCTCCCGGAGCTGATCCGCCAGGTCTGCATCCACCCCCCGGGTGCTGCCGCTGCCCAGGGCCAGGCTCTTCACCTCGGAGATATTCCCCCGGATCAGGCTGATCCGCAGCTCCTGTAGGAGCTCCCGGGCGCACTCCGTCCGCAGGCGGGAGGCACCGGCCCCCACCGGATCCAGCACCAGCGGGCGGCCCAGCGCATTGGCCTTTCGCCCGGCCAGACGCATGGCGGGGATGCTGTGCCGGTTCAGGGTGCCGATATTGATATTCAGCCCGGCGCAGAGCGCACAGATCTCCTCCACCTCCTCCGGATCATCGGACATGATGGGGGAGGCCCCACAGGCCAGCAGCACATTGGCGCAGTCGTTCACCGTCACATAATTGGTGATGTTATGGATCAGCGGGGCTTTTTCCCGCAGATTTTTCAGCATTTCCTTCAGCATATTCCAGCCTCCTTTTCGGCTTTTGCAGTTTGCAGCTGCCCCTGCAGGGTCTGCAGCAGGCCTGCCCGCTGCAGGGAGATGACCAGCATTCCGGAGAGCAGGGTCCCGGCTGCTGTTGAGAGGAAAAAGGGAAAGATATACGCATAAATTGCCAGCTCAGCGGCTGTCTCCCCCAGGAAGAGCACTGCCAGGGGCCAGGCTGCCAGCCCGCCGGCCAGGCTTGTTCCCAGCAGCTCTGCCAGCAGGCAGGGGAGCAGCTTTTTCCACTGCTTATAGGCCAGGCCGCAAAACAGGGCCCCGAACATGCTCCCCGGAAAGGCCAGCAGGCTGCCCAGGCCAAAAAGGTTCCGCAGCAGGCTGGCGCAAAAGGCTGTGCCCAGCCCATAGCCGGGGCCCAGCAGCAGCCCACAGAGAACATTCACCATATGCTGCACCGGGGCACAGCGGCTGCCCAGCACCGGGAAGGAGAGCAGGCTCCCCACCACGGCCAGGGCGCAGAACAGCCCCGCGATGCTTAGTTTTCGTAGCTTTGTTCTGTGCATGATTTGCCTCCTTTTTTGCTTTGCAGGGGAAAGGCCGCTTTCTCGGCCTCTCCCACTCCCCCGGGCGCAGATGGGGCCCGGGTCGGTCGAAGCTTCATGGCTTCCTCTCGCGCCGGAACACGGCTTCCCATCGCTGAATACAAGACAGAAGGCGCTCCCCTTTGTCCGCTGCGGCCTCTCCGCAGATGCAGCTGCCCCCCTTTCCCGGGAGATTGAAACACAAAAGCAGGCCAGTCCCTGCTGTGCTTCGCAAAAAAAACAGAGGCTCCGTATGGATGCCTCTTTCGCAGATCACGCTATGATTCCCTACGCCGGCATTATCCGTATCAGGTATAAGGGTCGAAGGTTTACCTTCCTCTCAGCCTGTTGCACAAGCTCCCCACTTTTGAACTTGCTTGTATTATACGCCTCATTTTCGGAAAATACAAGCCCCTGTTTTTGTCTTTTCTTCTTTCCGGCAGCAGGCGGGGAAGGGAAGCCTCCCCCGGAGGAGCTGCTTACCGCAAAACATTTTCCTGTGAAAGAAGGTTTTGTGTAAGAGCCTGTGCCTTGTTGGAGCGTTAGATCCGGCTGCTGTTTGTCAAGCCCGGATTTTGCACGGCCGCATCCAAAAAAGGGCGCGGAAAGCCAAGCCGGCGGAGCGCAGGCTTTAAAAATTGATGTATGCGGAGGCTGCCATAAGACCACGCTCCGGCAAGTGCCTGCGGATAGCTGCAGGCCGGTTTTTTCGTTCAGCAGAAAAATTCTTATAATTTTTTGTAGATTTTCATAATATTTCCTTGGCTTCTGAATCGACTTGCGTTATAATTGTGATGAAGTTGATTGCCATCCTAAAAGGGAAGGGATCACGAAAATACAGTTCTGAAGGCTGTTTCCATGAAAGGAAGGATTTTCCATGAAAAAGACGCTGTTGCTTTTGATGACGCTTCTTCTCGCTCTTTCTCTTTGGGCCTGCG
>JAUMYD010000061.1 GCA_030528765.1 Bacillota bacterium | reverse complement strand
GGATAAAATTTTATGAAATATGAGTTATCGGTTTATGCGAATGCTGGTGTTTTTTGACCTTCCTACAGAAACAGATGCGGAACGCCGAGAATATAGGCGTTTCCGCAAGCTGCTGATTCGTAATGGGTTCCTGATGCTGCAGGAATCTGTTTATTGCAAACTGCTGCTCAATTCCACAGCGCAGGCATCCATGGCGGAATTACTGAGAAAAAACCGTCCCGACAAAGGTCTTGTGCAAATACTGACCATAACCGAGAAGCAGTTTGCAAAAATGGAATTCATCACTGGCTCATGCCACAGCGATGTGATAGACACGGACGAAAGGCTGGTGGAATTATGATATTGGCACACCCCCAACTGGATACGGTGATAGATTTTCACAGCACGGCGGTAAATAGTCTGGTAATAGAGAACCCGGATTTTTACAGGCAGCTACTGTGCGATCTGTACGTTCAGCTTTCGGGCAGAGAGGGAAAACTGATCCTATCAGATGACGGCACAACTCTGCCCATCAGCAAATGGGTGGAGCTTGTGGATAATTGCATCCATTTTGATTTGAATCGCAGAACTTTGCTGAACAAAGTCTGTGCTGCCATGGAAAACACGTCAGTTTCCGAGGAATTTTTTCTGAAAACAGCGGAGCTGCTGAGCACAGTGGAAACTTATGTGGACGCACTTACCTTTGAATTGCCGGGAGATATTGTCTGCGAAAAATGTTCGGTGGCAGGTATCCTGAAAGGGATCGGTATCTGCTTACGAGATGACTATGACGACCCTTTGGAGCGGTTACTGGATTTTATGGAACTGGTGCGGGAGTTTGATAGGGATAAGCTGTTTGTCATTCAGGGTATGCGCAGCTTCTTTAGTGACGGCAAGGTGGAGCTGTTTTTAAAAACGGCATTGGCTCATGGATACCGGATACTGCTGCTGGACTGCATTGCGCGGGACAAACTTCCCCATGAAAAACGATTGACTATTGACAATGACCTGTGTGAGTTTTAAAATTTTAGTTAACACTACCCTCCCTCGGCGGCTCGTAACCGCTGATGCCCCCGTGTAGGCGGGATTTTGAGGTTTGAGAGTAGTGTAATTTTAAAGAGGTCTTAATCTCACAAGCACTATCACTATCACTAACACATAGTTTGAGAGTAGTGTAATTTTAAAGAGGTCTTAATCATAAGTGGGAGCCTCTTGTACGCACCCAGCGGTTTGAGAGTAGTGTAATTTTAAAGAGGTCTTAATCTTATCTCTAAGCGCGGAACTCCGCTCTCGCGTTTGAGAGTAGTGTAATTTTAAAGAGGTCTTAATCCCTAAATGCGTGCGACCACTTGTGCCGTCAGTTTGAGAGTAGTGTAATTTTAAAGAGGTCTTAATCTTTTTCTGCGAAATGCAACACGAAATGCAAGTTTGAGAGTAGTGTAATTTTAAAGAGGTCTTAATCCGAAAGCTCAACAAACTCGCCGTCCTGCAGGTTTGAGAGTAGTGTAATTTTAAAGAGGTCTTAATCTCATTTGCGGGAATGCTGACAGCGGACACGTGTTTGAGAGTAGTGTAATTTTAAAGAGGTCTTAATCAGTGATGCGCCGAAGGTGGCATACACGCCCGGTTTGAGAGTAGTGTAATTTTAAAGAGGTCTTAATCAGCAGTACATAACATCCACCGGTCAGGTTGAGTTTGAGAGTAGTGTAATTTTAAAGAGGTCTTAATCCCTGAGACAGGGGGAGGACAAGGCACGGCGAGTTTGAGAGTAGTGTAATTTTAAAGAGGTATTCTGCTCTTTGGGCAAATTATGCAGTTCAACATAAAGACCCCCTAATGCAATCTTCGGACTGCGTCAGGGGGTCTTTGTATGGGTGAATGTAACATTTTTACGTTTTCAGCGAGTGAATTGCCGTAGGCCGTCGGAAAATTTCAATTCTACGCAAGCCGTATCCATGTTAAACCCACAGGAAACCATCCTTTTCATGCCATTTTACCCCTTTCGTATACGCATGGCCATAGCGCTGTTTTTCGTCACTATGTACAGCTACCACCCTCGTCTTTTGGCCAGATCGAGCATTCCAAAACAGAAGGTTTCCCACGGTGTCAATGATATCTGCGACGGGTCGCCTTCCCGAATCCGCATATTCCGTCGGATCTCCTTAGGAATCACGATCCTTCCCAAATCATCCATTCTCCGCACGATTCCTGTTGCTTTCATTTCTCCATCCCTCCTCCAAGATTTGATTTCCACAGGCCCGGTTTCCCCGCCCCGGACCGAGCCGCATTCAGCACCCGATCTACATAATATTTCAATTTACGATGCTATTATCTGTAAATTAGCGAAGATTATACTGCAAAAAAAAGACACTGCCATTTCCCTGCCGAAAAGAATCCGCCTCCCTGGATAGTGGGCAGAAGAAGGCAAAAGGAAGGACCGGCGCGGCAAAATTCCAGCTTCGGGATGGGCAGAACCCTGATTTTGAGGCCATGCCGCGGTTTCCAAGAGCAAAGGCAAAAAAGTCGGGGAACGCACTATCTGCTGCGATCCCCGACTTTTTCATACAGGTCGGTTTCCTCTTTATTGATTCTGCCAGGCAGAAGAATTCTTCTCTCCCAGAGCCTTACTGACAGCTGCCGCATTGGTTTTTTCCACATGCCTCATAAATTTCTCCAGAAAAGTGGTGCCGATTTCCCGATAATCGCTGTCCATTGCCTTTTTAATATTATTATACCGGATTTCCTCAGGTACGCGGTAGAGCTTCAGCACGCTTTCCAGACTGCGGCTAAGCTGATCCCACAAAAAAGGCACCGCATTGGCTGCGCTGATCAGCATTCCATATTCGATGCCGGAAACGATGTTTTCCGTGATGACAAAATCCTGACTGGTGAATTCCGGGCAATATTTTCCAAAAAGGATCTCTGCCCGCTCAGAATCCTTTTTGCGGATGAGCTCCAGAGATCTGGGATGCGTATAGGCACTGATATAAAAATCTCTGGCAATGAGGGATTGCTCACAAAGACCGGCCATTATAGCCAACTCCATGCAATAAAAGAGAATACCGGAATCCTCCTCCAGGTTTCTGCTCATCAGGATCCCCTGAAAAACGCAAAATTCTTCCACCAACTCAGAAAGGAGATGCTCCTTCGTTGGGAAATAGAAGGTCAAATTACCCGGGCTGATACCCAATTCCTGCGCGATCCGAGCACAGCTGGTTTCGCTGTAACCCTGCTCTAAAAAAAGACGCATACTGGATTGTACGATCAGCTCCCGCGTTGGACGATCTTTCTTATATGCGCGGGACAGAATAATCACCTCTGCCTTTTTGCTGTCTTTTGTTATCCGATAATGAGCTTATATCGATACAATTTTATCAGCGAAGTGGTGGTTTGTCAATATTTTACGGCATAGCCGCTTTCAGCTCCATATCGGATGAACAAAAAAGCGCAGTACAGAGTAGGTGGAAATTTTTCTCCACAAAAAAATCCGTTTTTTCGATGAATAATTTTCTTTTTTTTGAAAAAAATCAACTGCCTCAAAACAAAAAACCGAGGGGAAACCGGCCCCTATGCCGCAGCGGACCCATCCGGGAAAGCAGCAGGAAGTGGAAGCAAAGCAAAGTGCCATCCAGGCTTCTGCAAAAAAAGAGGCCTGCTTTGCCGGCATTCATCCCGGAGGAAAGGGAGATATCCAACCGGGAACTTTTCAGCCCGCAAAATGCCTGTTTTTCGTCTAAAAGGCTTGAAAAAAGCATACAGTGAACAAAAAGGAGGAGGAAACATGAGCGAAAAGGGTCAAAAACTGATTTTGGACGATCGAAAACAGCTCTCCATCAGCGGCATCAACAATGTAGATAGCTTTGGGGAGCAGCAGATCATTCTCAGCAGCGTTTTTGGGGGGATGGATATTCTGGGTTCCGGCCTGAAAATTTCCGGGCTGGACCTGACAGCAGGAAGCATTCTCATCACTGGGGAGATCGAAAGCATCAGCTATTGCCGCAGCCGGGAAGAAAAAAGCATGCGCCGCAAGAGCAGAAACGCACTGGCCCGGCTTTTGAAATGAGTGCCCCGGGTTGGATGCAGCAGCAGCTTTGGCAGCTGCTGCTTTCCCTGCTGATCGGTCTGGGGCTGGGCCTTTCTTATGATCTTTACCGGGGCATACTTGGGCGCTCGCATCCTCTTCCGGGGGACTACTGGTGGCGGGATCTTCTTTTCAGCCTTTGCTGCAGCATTCTGGCTCTGCTGCTTTGGTTCGGGCTCAGCGATGGCAGCCTGCGCCCGGCAGTTTTCGCCTGGATGGGAAGCGCGCTGCTTTTATATTTTCTTCTGCTCCGCCCACGGCTGCGAGCAGAAAAATGGATGCAAAACAAGCAAAAACCACGGGCCCTTCGGGAGAAAAAAGCGCAGCAGCCCCCAAAAACCGGAAAACAGTGGAATCTGAAGGCGGCCCGAAAGCTCTGTCTGGGCTGGAGAAGGCTGGGAAAGATTGCCTCTGCCCGAAAAACTCCGGACCCACCGGAAAAAATATAGTTTTGTACACGATTTGTCCTTGATTTGTCCATGAAATACTGATATAATAATGCCACCTACCCCTCCGTGCTATGTTTTGAGGCAACGAAAATGCAGATCGAGATCCGTAATGCACAAAATTTAAGCTTCAGAGAGAAGCAGGTTGTCACCCTGAAGGAAAGCGGCCTGAGCGCGGCAGCCATCGCAAAACGCCTGGGCCTGGCAGAAAGTTCAGTAGCCACACTTTATAATCGGGCCCGGGCAAAAGGGTATGAAACAGTGATCGTGATCCCGGGTGAGGCGCTGGCTCTGTTTGATCCACAGGAGGAAGAAAATGACTAACACAGCAGCAAAACGAAAACATTTCCACTGGGGAAGGCTCCTGCTTCTGGTTTTGGTCTTCTCCGGCATAATTCGAATCGGTGATCAGGTCATCCGCTATATGGATCTGCAGGAACGCGCCACAGCGCTGGAAGCAGAGCTGGCTGCCGTGGAACAGGAATACCAGGCAAAGCAATCCCAGATCGAACTGCTGAATGACAATGCCTATATCGAGCGCCTGGCCAGAGAAAGGCTGGGCATGGTCATGGAAGGGGAGATCCTGGTCATGGCTGTGAATCCGGAGGCGGAGGCAGTGGCAGCAGCCCCTGCATCAGAAGATGTCCCCATCGAATAGTAAGCAAACGGACCCGCAGTGGTCCGTTTTTTCTGTGGGAAGAAAAGAGGAGGGGCCGGCATATGCTCTGTTGCTTTTGTCGAAGCCTGCAAAACAAAAAAAACTCATAAAATAAGAAAAAATTTGACAATGTGTATCATAGAAAGGTATAATGGGGCTGTGATTTTTTCATTCACTCGGAGGATTTTCATGGAAATTAAAATTGACAGTGTTCTTCCGGGAAAGGTATCCCGGATCATGCCCTTTGGTGCCTTCATTGACTTGGGTGAAGGAAAATCCGGCTTGGTACATATTTCCGAAATTGCTGATGCCTTTGTAAAAGATGTGAATGATTACATCAGCCTGGGGCAAGAAGTGCAGGTGCGTGTACTGAGCATCGACCAGAGTGGGAAGGTTTCCCTTTCCCTGAAAAAACCTCTTGAAGAAAAAGCAGCCCCGCTCCCCGAAAACAAGAAGGAAAGCTTTGACAGCAGCTTCGAGGATAAGTTGGCGCGCTTCATGAAGGATAGCAATGAAAAACTGGTAGCACTGAAACATTACCACGAAGGAAAGCGAAACCGCTGAACCATCCCATTGGATGGTTTTTCCTTTCAGGAGGATAAGATGAAATTTGCAGCGATTGATATTGGTTCCAACACTGTCCAGATGATGATCGCAGAAACAGAAGGGCAGCAGATCCTGAGCCGCCGCAGCTGGCTGCAAACCACCCGCCTGGGCTCCGGTGCAGACCGGGCAAAGCTTAGCCCGGAAAGTATTCAGGATACTGTACAGGCAGTGGCAGCCTTCATGCCGCTGATTCTGGCGGAAGAGGTAGCAGGCTGCCGCATTCTGGCAACCTCTGCCGTCCGGGATGCAGCAAACAAGCAGGAACTGCAGGAGGCAGTGAAGAAGGCTGTTCCCCAGGCCCCCACACTGGAGATACTCAGTGGAGAGGAGGAAGCTCAGACTTCCTTTCTGGGTGTGCGCTGCTCCATCAGTGCAGACCCCAGCTGGCCGGTAATGGATCTGGGCGGCTCTTCCATGGAGCTGATCTACGAAACTACAGATGGGCTGGATTGTATCAGCGGCGATATCGGTGCAGTCCGCGCCCATGTAAATGGCTGGACGAAGCAGGAAATAGAGAATATTGTTCGAAATACTTATCGGAAATTGAATGCCGCCGATACTCTGATCGGTGTCGGTGGAAGCATCACCACAGCAGCAGGGATCTTAGCCGGCCAACAAAGCTATGACCGGGCAGCCATTGAAGGAAGGATCATCAGCCGGGCTCAGCTTCATAGCCTGTATGCAGAGCTTTTGCCTCTTTCCATCCCCCAGCGCTGCAGCTTCTCTCCCCTGCTGGAACGGCGGGGCGAGATCATTCGGGAAGGGCTGGAAATCAGCCTGGCCCTTTTGGATTTCCTGGAGATCCAGAAAATTGCCATTTGTGGCGGAGGGATCCTGGATGGGGCCATTCAGCAAATGCTTCCCTGCTAAAAATGCGTGCAAGCCAATTTATATAGAATCCAAGGAGGATCATCATGCGTAAATTGTCTAGTATGACCCAGGTAGAAATGGAACAGCTTTATGAGGATTTACTGGCAAAATACAAAGAATTCCAGTCCCGCGGATTGAAGCTGGATATGTCCAGAGGGAAACCCGGCAAAGAGGTTTTGGATCACAGCAATGCCCTTTTTGCTGCTATGGACAGCTACATCAGCGAGACCGGCATTGATACCCGCAATTACGGGAACCTGGCCGGCCTGCCGGAAGCCCGCCGTCTCTTCAGCGAAGCTTTTCTGGATATGCCCGTGGAACAGATCATCGTAGGCGGGAATTCCAGCCTTACGCTGATGTTTGACACCTTTGGCCGCGCCTTTGTCCGTGGCGTTCTTCCGGGAATGAAGCCCTGGAGCAAGCTGGATACGATCAAATTCCTCTGCCCCGCCCCCGGATATGATCGTCATTTCATGATCTGCGATTACTACGGCATCGAAATGATCCCTGTTCCCCTGCTGGAAGATGGCCCGGATATGGATCTGGTCGAGAAGCTGGCCGCTGAAGATCCCAGCATCAAGGGCATCTGGTGCGTCCCCCTCTACAGCAATCCGGATGGTGTCAGCTATTCTGATGATGTCGTCCGCCGCCTGGCAGCCATGCCCACTGCTGCGGAGGATTTCCGCATCTTCTGGGACAATGCCTATTGTGTTCACCATCTCTATGGTGCAAACCGGGATCATGTGCTGAACATCTATAAAGAATGCGAAAAAGTCGGCAATGCAGACCGCCCCTACCTCTTCGCTTCCACCTCAAAAGTGACCATCGCCGGTGGTGGGATCTGTGCCATGGCGATGAGCCCCGCCAACTATGATTGGGCAATGAAAAATCTGAATGTCCAGGCCATTGGCTTCGATAAGGTCAATCAGCTGCGTCACTGCCGCCTGCTGCCCGATGCAGAGGCTGTGGAGAAGCTGATGGAACGCCATGCCGAAGTGCTGCGTCCCAAATTCGCACTGGTGGAAGAGATACTCAGCAAGGAGCTGGGCGAAATGGAGATCGCCCGCTGGACAAACCCCAAGGGTGGATATTTCATCTCTTTCTATGCACCGGAAGGCTGCGCAAAAAAGATCGTTTCCCTCTGCAAGGAAGCCGGTGTAGTGATGACCGGTGCCGGGGCCACCTATCCCTATGGGAAGGACCCGCAGGACAGCAATATCCGCATCGCTCCCACCCTGCCCCCGGCAGTGGAGCTGGCCAGTGCTATGGAGCTTTTCTGCCTGGTGGTGAAGCTCTGCGCCGTGGAAAAGGCACTGGGAAAATAATTCCGGGAAGCCGAATCCCCCACCAATGAACATTCTGCTATAAGAAGAGCAGTTCCTTTCCTTTTCGTGATCAGCGCATCATGCTTTTAATGGAAAGGAGCTGCTCTTTGCTTATCCCCCTGCACGGCAGGAGGTTTTTAAGGATCCGGCTTTGCCTTGCAGTATGTCGGATCTTTTTTACCCGGCTTTGGCCCGGGGCATACCGCCCCCCTGTCCGGAATATGCTGAGAAAAAGGGGGTGCTACACCATGCGTTTCATCTTCATTCCCCGAAAGAAGGCGGGCAGTCTGCTGTCCGGCTTTCTCCTGCTCCTGTTTGCCGCTCTTCCTGCAGCTCTGCTGTTTAGCCCCGCTGCCCTGCAAGCCATGGGCCAGGAAAGCCGTCTGCTGCCCATCTACAAAGTGGACACTGAAAAGCCTCTGGTGGGGATCAGCTTCGATGCCAGCTGGGGTGCAGAGCACAGCCCGGAAATTTTGGATACCCTGGACGAATATGGAGTGAAAGCCAGCTTCTTCCTGGTGAACATCTGGGTAGAGGATTACCCGGAGCTGGCCCGGGAGATCGCAGCCCGCGGCCATGAGATCGGCCTGCATTCCGTCAGCCATCCACATTTCAGCAGCCTTTCCCCGGAAGAAATCCGCGCAGAATTGCAGGAGAATTTTGCCTTGATCCAAGAGACAACAGGCTACTGCCCCACGCTGTTCCGCCCCCCTTTCGGAGATTACAATGAGCAGGTCATCTCCCAGGTGCTGGACTGCGGTTTTGACTGCATACAATGGTCAAAGGATAGCCTGGATTGGAAGGATCTTTCAGCAGAGGTGATCTGCCAACGGGTCCTGAAAGACATCCATGCCGGGGATATCCTGCTTTTCCACAATAATGGGCTGCATACAGCAGAGGCGCTGCCTCTGGTGCTGGAGGGTCTGGCAGAACTGGGTCTGCAGGCCGCTCCCGTAGGTGAGATCCTGCTGGAGGGGGATTGCTATGTGGATAGCCAGGGCGTGCAGCGCCGCCGCCATCCCTGAAAGCAAAAAAAAAGCACCCTCGCTGCTGCGAGGGTGCTGCTTCTGCTTTAGTAAACGCTGACCTGTTTCCGGGTCCGGTCTTTCCGTTCAAATTTAACTTTGCCTTCGATTTTAGCGAAGAGGGTATCATCTTTACCGATACCAACGTTATTACCGGGATGGAATTTTGTTCCGCGCTGACGCACAATAATGGTTCCGGCATGAACCAGCTGACCATCACCACGTTTCAGGCCTAAACGCTGAGACGCTGAATCTCGACCGTTGCGTGAACTACCGCCCGCCTTCTTATGAGCCATGATTTTCCCCCCTTTTTGGGATATTCTACAAAACGGGTAATAAATTAGCAGGAAATGGATTCGATCTTCAGCTTGGTGAAAGGCTGACGATGACCGTTTTTCTTGCGAATGTTTTTCTTGGGTTTATAATGGAAAACAACGACTTTCTTGCCTTTGCCGTGTTCCATGACCTGGCATTTCACAGTAGCGCCCTGAACGTAAGGTTTGCCGGCAGTGAGCTTATCACCATCATA
>JAUMYD010000201.1 GCA_030528765.1 Bacillota bacterium | reverse complement strand
CCGATGGCAGCGGAAAGCAGCATACCTTTTGATTCGATGCCACGAATTTTTCTTGGTGCCAGATTTGCCACCAGGATAAGCTTTTTGCCAATCAGTTCTTCCGGCTGATAGAATTGCGCAATACCAGAAAGAACGGTACGTTCTTCGCCACCCATTTCCAGCTTAAACTGCAGCAGCTTGTCAGCCTTCGGAACTTTAAAGCATTCCAAAACTTTTACCACACGCAGGTCGACCTTGGCAAAATCATCGTAGATACATTCTTCAACCAAAGGCTCAATCTCCAGCTCTGACTCGGCAGAAGCCTGCTCTTCCTTTTCTGCTTCTGCAGCTGCTTCTTCCGCTTGTGCCCGGATCGCATCAAGATCAATACGGGGGAAGAGCGGCTCACCGCGGTTGATCCTGATCCCGGCCGGGAAGCGCCCCCATTCCAAGCTTTCCCAAACTGCCAGATCATCCCGACCGGAAATGCCAAGCTGTGCCCACACCTTGGGGAGCAAAGAAGGCATTACAGGGGAGACCATCACGCTGACCATGCGCAGAACTTCCACCATATTATAAAGAACCGTGGCCAGCTCTTCTTTCTTTCCTTCTTTATTCAGAGCCCAAGGGGCAACGTCATCAATATATTTATTGGCTTTCCCCACCAGTTTCCAGAGCTCAGACAGGGCATTTGCCCATTCCATCCTATCCATAAGCTGACCAAAAAGCGCAGGCGTATCCTTTGCCAGCTGGATCAGCTCAGCATCAAAATCTGTCCCCGCACCGGGAGCCAAAACGATCCCTTCCTGGAATTTCTCAAGCATACCTGTCGTTCGGGAGAGCAAATTGCCATAATCATTGGCCAGATCGTTGTTGATGCGCAGAGCCAGATTTACCTCAGAATAGTTGCAATCCTGACCATACTGCATTTCCCGCATCAGGAAGTAGCGAATAGCATCAGAACCATAACGTGCACAGAGAACAACAGGATCCACCACATTACCC
The DNA here is from genome assembly GCA_030528765.1 of Bacillota bacterium. Lineage (GTDB taxonomy): Bacteria > Bacillota > Dehalobacteriia > UBA4068 > UBA4068 > RGIG3155. The sequence goes on along the minus strand of JAUMYD010000201.1, from coordinate 1,236 downwards.
TTGGATTTGCTCATTTTGCCATCTCCAAGCAGAACCCAGCCATGGCCGAGAACATGCTTTGGCAGGGGCAGGCCGGCAGCCATCAGCATGATGGGCCAGATAATGGTATGAAAACGGATGATATCCTTGCCAACAAGGTGCACATCTGCTGGCCAATATCTTTCATAAAGGCTGCCGTCATCTTTTTTCAATGCAGAGATATAGTTGATCAGAGCATCAAACCAAACATAAATCACATGCTTCTCATCGAAGGGAACCTTTATCCCCCAATCAAAAGTGGTGCGGGAAACGCAAAGATCTTCCAGACCCTGTTTGACAAAATTAACCATTTCATTGCGACGGCTTTCCGGCTGGATGAAGTCCGGATTTTCCTCTACGAACTGCAGCCAGCGATCCGCGTATTTGCTCATCCGGAAAAAATAACTTTCTTCTTTCATCAGTTCAGCCTCTTTACCACAATCCGGGCAGACATGGGTCTCCCCTACCTGAAGTTCGGTAAAAAAGGTCTCACAGCTGGTGCAATACCAGCCGGTATATTCAGATTTATAAATATCGCCCTGATCGTAAATCTGCTGGAAAAGCTCCTGGGCATATTTTTCATGGTGAGGATCCGTAGTGCGGATGAAATCATCATTTTCCACCTGAAGGATCTTCCAGAGCTCTTTAAAGCTTTTGATGATCTCATCGACAAATTCTTTGGGCTGCATGTTGGCAGCAGCAGCGCGACGCTGAATTTTCTGCCCATGCTCATCAGAACCGGTCAGGAAATATGCATCATAGCCGCGCATCTTTTTATAGCGAGTCATGGTATCTGCCGCTACAGTGGTATAGGCATGGCCAATATGCAGATTGTCACTGGGATAATAAATCGGTGTAGTGATGTAGAAAGTAGGTTTTTCTCGCATTTTTGCAGCCTCCAAAGATTTATAATGTAACTATTTAATTTTAGCAAGTCCAGGAAAAGAAGTCAATTCTTTAAACCTAATTGATAGACATCCCGCACCTTCAGACCGTATCGCTCTGCCAGGAAGCGGGCTGCCTCCTTCCGGGGTTTTCCCGATTCCAAAAGATCTGCCAATTCACGGCTGATCTCCTGCGGATCGGTTTCCTCCACGACAGGAGTGGAGGCTCCAGCCACAACTAAAACATATTCCCCCCGTGGATCCTGTTGCTCATAAAGCTGGCGAAGTTCCCCTATCGTGCTGCGCAGCATCTCTTCGTGCAGCTTGGTCAGCT
>JAUMYD010000060.1 GCA_030528765.1 Bacillota bacterium | reverse complement strand
AAAACTACATATCAAAGCTGCATACTGAAAACAATGTACCGAAAACTTCATAACAAAAATCTCATGCAAAAATTTCAAGAGCGATTTTAAACGAGAAAGGAAAAGCTATGACAGTTTTTGATTTCATTACCATGATGGGCGGCCTGGCCCTCTTCCTCTTCGGCATGAGCTTCATGGGGCAATCCCTGGAAAAGGCTGCCGGTAACAAGCTGAAAACCATCCTCTCCAAGCTGACTGCCAGCCCCTTCCTGGGCATGCTGGTTGGTGCCGGGGTAACAGCCATTATCCAGAGCTCCTCTGCTACCACCGTCATGGTGGTAGGCTTCGTCAATTCCGGCATTATGAAGCTGCGGCAGGCCATCGGCCTGATCATGGGTGCCAATATCGGCACCACCATCACCGCCTGGATCCTGAGCCTCAGCGGCCTGGATGGCTCTGCCTGGTATATCCAGATGCTGAAGCCCAGCACCTTCACGCCCATCCTGGGTGTGATCGGCGCGGCCCTCTATATGTTCGGCAAGCGGGACAGGCGGAAAACCATCGGCGCAGTGCTGCTGGGCTTTGCGGTGCTGATGTTTGGCATGGACACCATGTCCGATGCAGTTTCCCAGCTGAAGGATATGCCCGCCTTCACCAATATCCTGCTGCTTTTCTCCAATCCCATCCTGGGCGTGCTGGCCGGCGCGGTGCTGACCGCCACCATCCAGAGCTCCTCTGCCTCTGTGGGTATCCTGCAGGCCCTGTCCCTGACAGGTGCAGTCACCTTCGGCTCGGCCATCCCCATCATCATGGGTCAGAATATCGGTACCTGCATAACCGCACTGCTGAGCTGTATCGGCGCCAGCAAAAATGCCAAACGGACCGCCATGGTCCACCTTTATTTCAATATTATTGGTACCCTGGCGGGCCTGGCTCTTTTCTATGGGGCAAACAGCTTACTGCAGTTCAGCTTCGTGGATGCGGCCATTGATCCCTTCTGGATCGCCATCATCCACTCCATCTTCAATCTCTTCTGCACCGCTCTGCTGATGCCCTTCAGCGGCCTGCTGGAGAAGCTGGTCTGCCTGACGATCCCGGACAAGGTGAACGAAGAAGACGAGCAGCTGGAGATCCTGGATCCCCGCCTGCTCTCCACCCCTGCCATCGCCGTGGAACGCTGCCGCCGACTCACCTGCCGCATGGCACGCATGGCACAGCAAAATTTCACCATGGCCGTGGAACAGCTGGATCATTATAATGATAAAGCAGCTGCCGCCATTGAAGAAAAAGAAGAAATGGCCGATCAGTATGAGGATCAGCTGGGCAGCTATCTGGTTTCTCTGGCTTCCAGACCTCTTTCCTCTGCAGATGGACGGGAGGTCTCCCGCCTGCTCCATTCCATCGGTGATTTTGAACGCATCTGCGACCATTCCGTGAGCATCCTCAGATCCGCGCAGGAAATGAAGGAGAAAAACCTGAAATTCTCTCCCTTCGCCCAGAAACGCCTGGAGAAGATCCGGGAAGCCCTGCTGGAGATCCTGGAGCTGACTGTGAACTCCTTCACCACGCAGAATATTGAGCAGGCTAAGCTGATCGAGCCCCTGGAACAAGTGGTGGATGACATGCAGAAGCAGATGAAGGAAGAACATGTGGAACGCCTGCAGCGCGGGGAATGCACCATCGAGCTGGGCTTCATCTATTCTGATCTGCTGACGGTGCTGGAGCGCATCTCTGACCACTGCTCCAATATCGCCGCCTATCAGATCAGCCAGGCACAGAAAAATTTCGATACCCACGCCTACCTGAACAGCATAAAAACCGGCAACGATGAAGAATTCATCCGCCATTATCAGGATTTCCGCAAGAAATACCTGGAAAATTAAGAAACGCCGGGCCACCCCGGGGCGCAGGATGCGCCGCTTCAGGCAAACGATATATTCATGACGATTATTTGCCGCCGGGTAAAGAAAAGCAGCGTCAGCCCTTCGCTCGTCAGGCCTTTGCAGAGCGGGGGACTGACGCTTTTTCTTCCGCTGTGCGCAGAAAAGGAGAATACGATGAAAAACAATGCTGTGCTGCGGGAATTCATCCGCTACGCAAGTGCAAATGTCCTGGCCATGGTGGGGCTTTCCTGCTATATCCTGGCGGATACCTTTTTTATTGCCCAGGCTCTGGGCAAACACGGACTGGCTGCCCTGAACCTGACGATCCCGGTCTACGGGCTGATCTACGGCAGCAGCCTGATGCTGGGCCAGGGCGGGGCCACACGCTATTCCCTCTTCCGGGAGCAGGATCCCAGTGGGGAGGGGCGCCAGGCATTCAGCCGGGCCCTTCAGCTGGGCGGGCTCTGTGCCGTGCTGCTTTTTCTGGCCGGGCTCCTCTGCAGCGGGCAGATCGCCCTGCTGCTGGGAGCGGATGCGGCCACCTTTGAGATGTGCCGCTGCTATATCCGGGTGCTGCTGCTCTTTTCCCCGGGATTCATCCTGAACAATATCGTCCAGGCCTTTGTGCGGAACGATGGCGCGCCCCGGCTTTCCATGGCAGCCATGCTCACCGGCTGCTTCGCCAATATCCTGCTGGATTATATTTTCCTCTTCCCCCTGCAGATGGGCATGTTCGGTGCCATTCTGGCCACCTGCCTCTCCCCGCTCATCAGCCTGCTGGTGGTCTCCCCCTTCTTTCTGCAGAGACGGAACCGCTTCCACCTCTGTCGGGCCAGCCTCAGCCTGAAGATCACCGGCCGCCTCTGCGCACCGGGCCTGCCGGCCCTGATCGGGGAGATGTCCTCTGCCATTGTGATGCTGCTCTTCAATCTGATCCTGCTGGAGCAGGCCGGAAATGTGGCAGTGGCAGCCTATGGCGTTGTGGCGAATCTGTCCATCGTGCTGATCGCCATTTATAACGGCATCGCCCAGGGCACCCAGCCGCTCTTCAGCCTGTACTGTGGCCGGGGGCAGTGGCAGCACCTGCGTCAGCTGCTCCTTTACGGCACAGCTGCAGTGCTGCTGGTCTCCCTCAGCCTCTATCTCTGCGTCCTGCTGGCAGCGGATCCCATTGCGGCCCTGTTCAACAGCGAGCAGGATCCTCTTTTGCAGCAGATCGCCATCAGCGGCATGAGGATCTATTTCAGCGGCTGTCTCTTTGCAGGGATAAACATTCTGCTCTCCACCTTCTTCGCTGCCGCTGCCCAATCCCGGCCGGCCAGCCTGATCTCCCTTTCCCGCGGCTTTCTGCTCATCATCCCCCTGATCTTCCTGCTTTCCCGGCTTTGGGGCCTGACCGGGCTCTGGCTGGTCTTCCCCCTGACAGAGCTGCTGGTCTGTGGGCTGGCACTGCTGCTTTACCACAGGCAGAAGCCGGAAAGGTTCAGCGCCCTTCTTTGAGAAGGCTTCGCCTTTTCTTCACAGCTCCGGTGATTTCTTCTGTCAGCAGCCCCGAAAGCAAAGCAGGCACGCAAGGCTGGAAACCCTTTCCCTTCTTTTTAAAAAAGTGGAGGGCTTAGCAGGAATTTTAAAGCAAAACCTTTCTTCTTTTTATCAAAGTCCAAAGCATTGCCGCGAATTGAACTTGAGAAAAGAAACAGGAAAACACGTATCTGTATCGGCGTACACTTACAGCCACAAAAAAGAGCCCTCCTTTCGGAGGGCTCTTGCGTATTTCCGGGATAAAACTTCGCCGGAAAAGCTTACATCATATCATAGCCGCCGGGCATGGGGGGTGCGGGGGGATCATTCTTGGGGATATCCGCAACCAGAGTCTCGGTGGTCAGCAGCATGGCAGCGATGGAGGCAGCGTGCTGCAGAGCGGAGCGGGTGACCTTGGTGGGGTCAACGATCCCGGCTTCGATCATGTTCTCATAGGTATCGGTGGCAGCATTGTAGCCGATGCCGGCAGCAGCAGCCTTGACCTTCTCCACGATGACAGCGCCTTCCATACCAGCGTTGCAGGCGATCTGCTTCAGGGGCTCTTCCAGAGCCTTTTTGATGATGTTGATGCCGGTCTTGACATCGCCTTCACCTTCCAGAGCTTCCACAGCGGGGATGGTTTCCAGCAGAGCCAGACCACCGCCGGAGACGATGCCTTCTTCCACGGCAGCGCGGGTGGCAGCCAGGGCATCCTCATAGCGGAGCTTCTTCTCTTTCAGTTCCACTTCGGTGGCAGCACCGACCTTGATGACGGCCACGCCGCCGCCCAGCTTGGCCATGCGTTCCTGAAGTTTTTCCTTATCGAATTCAGAGGTGCTTTCCTCAAACTGACGTTTGATCTGGGAAACACGGGCAGCGATCTCATCACTGTCGCCGTTGCCGTCGATGATGGTGGTGTTGTCCTTGGTCACGCGGATCTGGCGGGCACCGCCCAGCATCTCGATAGAGGCATTTTCCATCTTGGTGCCCAGCTCATCGCTGATGACGGTGGCGCCGGTCAGGATGGCGATATCCTGCAGCATGGCTTTGCGGCGATCACCGAAGCCGGGGGCTTTCACGCCAACGCAGGTGAATGCACCGCGCAGCTTGTTCAGGACCAGAGTAGCCTGGGCTTCGCCTTCGATATCTTCAGCAATGATGAGCAGCTGCTTGCCGGACTGAACGACTTTTTCCAGCAGGGGCAGGATCTCGCTGATGACGGAGATCTTCTTCTCGGTGATGAGGATCAGCGGGTTGTCCAGAACAGCTTCCATGTTATCAGTATCAGTGACCATATAGGGGCTGATATAGCCGCGGTCAAACTGCATGCCTTCCACCATTTCGCAGGTAGTCTCAAAGCCCTGGGATTCCTCAATGGTGATGACGCCGTTGTTGCCGACCTGCTCCATGGCTTCAGCGATCTTGGCACCGATCTCCTTATCATTGGCGGAGATGGATGCGACCTGAGCGATCTCCTTCTTGCCGGCAATCATCTGGGCACTCTTTTTCAGCTCCTCCACAGCAGTGGCAGTGGCCATTTCGATACCCTTTTTCAGAACCATGGGGTTGGCACCTGCGGTGACGTTTTTCAGACCCTCACGGATGATGGCCTGAGCCAGCAGGGTAGCGGTGGTGGTGCCGTCACCGGCCACATCATTGGTCTTGGTGGCAACTTCCTTCACCAGCTGTGCGCCCATGTTTTCCAGGGGATTTTCCAGCTCGATGTCGCGGGCGATGGTCACGCCGTCATTGGTGATGAGGGGTGCGCCGAATTTCTTTTCCAGAACCACGTTGCGGCCTTTGGGGCCCAGGGTAATTTTCACTGCGTTGGCCAGGGCATTGACGCCGCGTTCCAGCGCGTAACGAGCTTCAGAATCAAAAACGATCTGTTTTGCCATTGTATTAGCCTCCAATTTTGGGTTTTCTTCTATTATATATTCCTTTTTTCGCGCTCTGCCCCGGGTTCAGGGGGCGGAGCTTTTTCAGCTTTGTTTCTGCCGCCGCTGATGGGCTGCTGCCCGCAGAGCGTTCAGAAGCAAGCCAGACCAGGCGCGGCAAGCTCCCTGCGAGGCGTACTTCAGGCATGCCGCACAAAGGGAGCGAAGCCAGCAAGGCCGTATGGCGGCGCCGCAGATGGATGCTCTGCTAGCCGAGGATGGCCAGAATATCCCGATCTGCAGTCAAAATCATATAGCTCTGGCCGTCGTGCTTCCATTCGGTACCGGCATATTTGGAAAAGAGCACCAGATCACCGACCTGCACATCCATGGGAGCACGCTGACCGTTTTCCAGCAGTTTGCCGGGGCCCACAGCGATGACTTCGCCTTCCTGGGGCTTTTCTTTTGCGGTATCCGGAATGTAGATGCCGCCCTTGGTCATTTCTTCACTGGCCAGCTGTTTGATAACAACACGATCGCCCAAAGGTTTAATGTTCATTGTTTTACCTCCGAAAAAGTATTCTTCCCCTGCTTTCCTTCGGGAAAGGGGGCTTCGAAAGATTTTTGCTAGCACTCATTTCCCGTGAGTGCCAACCGACAGTCCTATAATAATCAAAAATGGTCAAATCATGCAAGCCGATGATTTACTTGATTTTAGCTGTTTTGCAGTGCTTTCCTGTGGAATGCTTTGTTTTTCTTTGCCTTTCTTCTGTTTTTGATTTTTTCTGATCTTTAAGTGAAGGGAAGGTGTACTTGACCGTCTGTCTACTCTATGATAAAATATTATTTATAGTTTCTTGTTTTTTTAAAACTTCTTGGAGTTTTAAAAGTTGCAAAACAAAAGGCCATTGCCTTATTTTTTTCTTGAAATACCCTTTTTTGCAGAAAAAATCCTTTTTTCTATGGAAAAAGGGGGGTTTTTTTCAAAAAGCACTTCTCGCTGCGCTGCCCTTCCCCGCTTTCTCCCAGGGCTGCGGCAGCAGTAAAAAAGCTGCTTATCTATCACATAGCTTTTGTGATATATATAGGATCAATCAGGGAAGGAGGAAAAGAGCAAAGGAACCGATTACCGAAAAAAAAGGAAAAGGTTGGTGAATTATGAAGAAACATTTATTGAAACGTAGTTTTCTGCTGACCACGATGATCCTCATCCTGGTCTTTGCGTTTACTGCCATCGCTTCCGCCTCGGAACCGAATACTCCGGATTTCGTGATCGAAGACGGCAAAACGCAGCCCTTCGTGGATATGGATGCCCTCATCCACGAAGAACTGTGGATCGAATCCCCCACAGACAGCGATAATGACGGCGAGCGCGATCTGCTCTACGTCAAGATTACCCGTCCCTCTGAAACCGAAGCAGGCCTGAAATCCCCTGCTCTGGTTTCCCTCAGCCCCTATGACGTCTCCGTTTGGGAACCCATTTGGAGCGAGCTGCGGGTAGTTGATAAGGATTATGATCATCCGGATAACCCCGATACCACCGACAAAACCTATGCTGATGTGGAATTCGATGGTCATACCTATGATGAAATCGTTGCCGCCAACTTCAACCCCACCTGGCTGCCTGAGCAGCGTGTTGCCATGCAGACCGGCGATGCCACTCGCGTCGATGCCTGGCTGGGCGGCACCAACTGGCGGAATTATTTCGTTAGCCGCGGCTACGCTGCTGTTTCCGTTCACATGATCGGCGGCTTTATGTCCGAAGGTCTGCTGCAGGACGGCGGCTATGATGAAAACGTCGCCTCCGCAGCCATCGTGGATTGGCTGAACGGCCGCATCAAGGGCTTCACCAGCGCCAAAGAAGGCAACGGCTGGGTGGAAGTCAAAGCGGACTGGACCAACGGCAAGGTTGCCATGAACGGCACCTCCTATGACGGCTCCCTGCCCCTGGCTGCTGCAGTCACCGGCGTGGAAGGTCTGGAAACCATCATCCCCGAGGCTCCGGTATTCAGCTATTATGACTATTACCGCAGCAACGGTATGGTCTGGGCACCCGGCGGCTGGCAGGGTGAAGACAGCACCTGCCTCCTGGCCATCTGCAATACCCGCGGCGAAGAAGGCTCCCCCACGCCTTATACCGAGGCAGAAGCCAAATATGCCCAGGAAATGATCGAGCAGATGCGCATCGATGTGGACCGCACCACCGGCGATTATTCCAAATTCTGGGATGAACGCAACATGGCCCGCTATGCGGAAAACATCAAATGCTCCATCCTCATGACCCATGGTTATGAAGACTGGAACGTCAAATTCAAACAGACTGCCCTGATCTGGGAAGCCTGCGAGAAATATGATATCGTTCACAAAGCCATCTTCCATCGCGGCGCACATCAGTCCGCACTGGGCTATGATGGCCTGGATATTTACGGCAAGCTCCAGGGTTGGCTGGATTATCACCTCCTGGGCATTGAAAATGGCATGCCTGATGCCATGCCCGCCGTTTCCATGCTGAACAATACCACCATGAAATGGGAAGAATTCGATACCTGGCCCATCGGCGATAACGAATTCACTTCCATCTACTTCGTCAATGATGCAGAAGATAAAGATGCTACCGTCGGCAAGCTGGGCACTGTCAAGCAGGACGGCGAAGAAGTTTCCTTCAAGGATACCTTCATCCCCGCCGTTTCTGAAAAAGACCGTTCCGGTTTCGGCGTTGGCGCCTGGAACTACAGCCAGGGCACCGGCCCGCTCTCCAGCGATTGGGAAACCCTGATCGTTTCCGGCGCGGAAGATGCTGCCGACATGGATCTGACGAAATCCATCCCGGATCGTCTGCTCTATGTCAGTGAAGCCCTGGATGAAGAAGTCCGCATGAGCGGTACCGCCAAGGTCACCCTGAAGGTCAAAGCGGACAAAAACGTGGGCGCACTCTCTGCCATGGTTGTGGATTACGGTGAAGTCTACGGCTACACCACCATCCGCAACAGCAGCAGTGTTGATCTGGGCAATGACCGTCAGGCCAGCCTGGCTCTGCCCGCACTGAACCAGACTGCATCCCCCTACAGAGTCGTTACCCTCGGCTCCGTGGACGTGCAGAACCCCAACCCCAGCGGCGAGAGCTGGCTGGATGCCGGTGATACCAATTTCGTTCCCGAATATTGGTATCAGACCACCGACATCGAAGCCGGTGAATATTACACCTACGTATTTGATCTGGTACCCACTGATTACGTCTTTGAAGAAGGCCATCAGATCGGTATCATCATCTACGGCTCTGACCCCCGCTACACCACCCGTCCCTTTAACGCAACCGAATTCACCGTTGATCTGGGCGAATCCAAGATCGATCTGCCTCTGATCGGTGAAATCTCCAATCCTGATCTGGGTTATGATGTTGTCATCGAAGACGGCGCTTCTCAGCCCTTCGTCGATGCCAACGGCCTGATCCACGAGGAAGTCTGGATCGAATCCCCCCAGGATACCGATAACGACGGCCTGCGCGATCTGATCTACATCAAGGTCACCCGTCCCGGCGAGACCGAATACGGTCTGAAATCCCCCTCCCTCATTCAGGTCTCTCCTTACACCAGCATCAACGGCTCCGTTGCTGATGGTTACCTGGTCTCCCCGGATATCGAGTACAACCATCCCGATAACCCGGATACCACGGATCTGACCTATGCAGACATCGCATTCGATCTGGAAGGCCGCAGCCATGACGATATCGTCGCTGCCAACTTCAACCCCGATTGGCTGCCTGCACAGCGCGTTGCTGAATCTGTTGGCAAAGCCAACCGCATCAATGCCTGGCTCTCTGCCACCAACTGGCGCAGCTACTTCGTCAGCCGCGGCTATGCTGCCATCAACGTTTCCTCCATCGGCGATACCAACTCCGAAGGCCTTGTCACCGTTGGCGATTACGATGAGGCACTGGCTGCTGCTGCCATCGTTGACTGGCTGAACGGCCGCATCAAGGGCTTCACCAGCCCCGAAGCCACCGTGGAAGTCAAGGCTGACTGGTCCAACGGCAAAGCTGCCATGAACGGTACCTCCTACAATGGCGCTCTGCCCATCGCCGCTGCTATCACCGGCGTTGAAGGTCTGGAAACCATCATCCCCGAGGCTCCTCCGGTCAACTGGTATGACTATTACCGCACCAACGGTATGGTTTGGGCTCCCGGCGCATACCAGGGCGAGGATCTGGCGCAGCTGCAGGTTTACTGCCAGACCCGTCACCTGAGCAATTCCCGCACCAAGCCCACCGAACCGGAAACCAGCTACATCCAGGAATATCTGGAAGACATGATCTTCCAGGAAGACCGCA
>JAUMYD010000200.1 GCA_030528765.1 Bacillota bacterium | reverse complement strand
TGTGTACTGCTGCGCAGTCCTGCAGCTGAACTTCCTCGCAATGACAATAAATTATGCAGCTGCCCAAAATTAAAAGTTTCTTGCTTCTTCTTTTCAAAGAAGAAGGGTGCTTTCCCTTCAAATTTCCGCACAGAAAAGAAAAGCCAGCCGAAAGTTTTCGGCTGGCTTTGTTGTGCATAGGTAGAGCTTATACTTCCTGGAGATCGCTGCCCTGGTGTTTCAGCAGATCCGGCTGATTCGGATCCTCGGAGAAGAAGCAGCTGCGGATCACGCCCACGGGGCAGGCTTCCACGCAGGCATAGCAGTAGGTGCATTTTTCCGGGAAGGTCCAGGCCAGGTGGCCCTGGAGCTTGATGGCACCGGTGGGGCAGACCTTTTCGCATTTATGGCAGCCGATGCAGCCCTGCTTGCATTCCTTGATGACCTTTTTCCCGCTTTCCGGGTTGATGCAGGCCACGTGGATATGGCTGGCATGGGGGCGCATGTAGATGACCTTGCGGGGGCAGGCTTCCGCGCAGCGGCCGCAGCCGGTGCAGCGCTTTTTATCCACCACGGCCAGGCCGTTCTGGATGCTCAGCGCACCGAATTTGCAGGCCTTCACGCAGTCCCCAAAGCCCAGGCAGCCATGATCGCAGGCCAGCTGGCCCTGATAAAAGAGGGTGGCAGCCACGCAGCTGGGGCGGCCACGGTAATCCATCTTTTCTTCCACGGTGTTGCAGCCGCCGTTGCAGGCCACCACAGCCGTCATGGGCACCACATCCACAGCCTCTTTGCCCAGGATGCTGGAGATGCCCTTTACCACCGTATCCCCGCCGGGGATGCAGAGATTGGCGGGAACATCGCCGGAGACCAGATTGTTGGCATAATCATCGCAGCCGGCAAAGCCGCAGGCGCCGCAGTTGGCACCGGGGAGCATGGCGCGAACCAGTTCGTATTTTTCATCCTTGCTGACTGCCATGAATTTGGCAGCCAGGACCAATATGATACCTGCCACCAGGCCGACGCCGACCAGGATCAGCACAGGCATAAGAAATTCCTGCATATTTGTTCCTCCTCCCTGTGGACTATATTCCGAAGATGCCGTCTGCCAGGCCGGAGAAGCCCATGAAGGCCATGGCCACGATGGAGGCGGCGATCAGCGTGATGGGCATACCCTGAAAAGCCTGGGGAATATTGCAGCGTTCCATTTTACCGCGGACACCGGCGAAAAGCAGCATCGCCAGCAGGAAGCCCAGGCCGCTGCCCAGGGCAAAGACCAGGGAGGGCAGGAAGAGCAGCCCTTCATCCACAGCGGAGATGGTCACGCCCAGAACTGCACAGTTGGTGGTGATGAGGGGCAGGTAAATGCCCAGCGCACGGTGGAGGCTGGGAATGAATTTTTTCATGCTGATCTCCAGCAGCTGCACCAGAGAAGCAATGACCAGAATGAAGACCAGTGTCCGCAGGTAGCCCAGGCTGTAGGGCTCCAGGAAGGCATGGTTGATGAGCCAGGTCACTGCGGTGGAGATCACCAGCACGCAGGTGACGCTGAGGCCCATGCCCACAGCGGAATCCAGCTTTTTGGAGACCCCCAGGAAGGGGCAGATCCCCAGGAACTGGGCCAGAACGACATTGCTGACGAGAATGGTATCCAAGAGAAGCGCAAGGTAAAAAGCCATTTAGCAGCAGCCTCCTTCCTGTCCTTCTTGTGCATTGTGGCAGTGGTGAACATTGGGGCAGCTCATGCAGCCGTTGTGGACCAGGCTGTCGTTCTTCTGCCGCAGCTTGTTGACGAGTGCGATCATGCAGCCAAAGACGAAGAAGCCGCCGGGCGCCAGCATGAAGATGGTGATGGGGGTGAAGAAGCCGGGGGTGACGGTAAAGCCGAACCAGGTACCGGAGCCCAGGATCTCACGGATGCTGCCGATCAGCACCAGAGCCAGGGTGAAGCCCAGGCCCATGCCGATGCCATCCAGCATGGAGTGGAAAACGGAATTCTTGGCAGCGAACATTTCCGCACGGCCCAGAATGATGCAGTTGACCACGATCAGGGAAAGGAAGAGGCCCAGTGATTTGTATAAGCCTGGGGTCAGTGCTTCCATCAGCAGGCTGACGATGGTCACGAAGCCGGAAATGATCACGATGTAGCAGGGGATGCGGACCTTATCCGGGATCACATTTTTCAGCAGGGAAATAACGATATTGGAGCAGATCAGAACGGCCATGGTGGCCACGCCCATGCCCAGGCCGTTCACGGCCATGGTGGTCACGGCCAGGG
>JAUMYD010000199.1 GCA_030528765.1 Bacillota bacterium | reverse complement strand
GACGTAGGCGGCGGCGGTACTGTGGCTGCCTACATGGCTAACCGGAACATCGTCACCGTGGATGCAGGCGTTCCTGTGCTGAACATGCACGCTCCCTGGGAGCTGGCATCCAAGCTGGACTGCTACATGTGCATGGAAGCCTGCAAGGCAATTTACCTGGCATAAATAATCCTTTCGTACCGGAGCAATTGCTCCGGTACTTTTTTTGAAACCTTTTCCTTTCCCGTGACAATATAGCAGTATAAAGGATATATTCTTTGGGGAATGCCGGCCACCGATTCTCCGGCCGGATGATTGGAATCAGCAGCCGGTATCCCCTGCAAACGCTACATGCATTTGAGGAAACTGTAATGGAAAAAGAACGATTGGCGCAGATCATCGCCGCCCATGGTCCGGATATTCTTCGTTTCTGCCGCATCACCGCTGGAAACAGTACGGAAGGAGATGAACTGTATCAGGATACCATGCTGATCCTTTTGGAAAAGCAGCATGATCTGGATGGATCTCAAAATGTAAAAAGCTACGCCATTTCTGTGGCTGTGAAGCTGTGGAAAAACAAGCAGCGAAAAGTCGCCAGAAGGCTGCGTCTTGTACCCCAGGAAAGTCTGGAGGCGCTGACCCAGCATGGGATCCAGCCGGGAAATACCGCTTCTCCGGAGGAATGTCTGCTTCAAAAAAGCCAGATAGCCGCCCTGCGGGAGATGATTCGCCAGCTTCCACAGCGGTACCGGCTGCCCCTGGAGCTGCACTACAGCGCAGACTTGCAGGTGAAGGAAATCGCAAAGCTGATGAAACTGCCGGAAAGCACGGTGAAGACCAGACTGCGCCGGGCAAAAGAACAATTACGGCAGAAACTGGAGGAACTGGATTATGACCGAACAGCAATTTGAAGCCCTTTTGCGGCAGGCACTTCGGCCCGAAATCGATCCGAAGGACACCGTTTTTTCCCGCAGTCCTCATGGGAAAGGACAAATTATGAATCTTCGAAAAGCTATGAAAAAAGCGGCAGCCCTGCTGGCTGCTGTGCTGATCCTCACCACCACTGCCTATGCTTCGGATTTTATGAATATCAAATCCCTGGTCACTACCGGTGGAAAGGAATATCACAGCGAATCCTACAAGGATATGGGCAAAGCTATGAAACAGGCTGGCTTTGAAATCACCGCCCCGGAATCCTTTGAAAACGGATATTCCTTCCAAAATGTTCGTGTGGGAGAGACCGGCGCTTATGACGAGCACGACAACGAGCTGTTTACCTACAAGGATCTGGCGGTCTACTACAAGAATCCGGAAGGAACGACCTTGTCCCTGTTTACCCACATCGATCGGGAAGAACTCTTACAACACAGCCGGCAGCCGGATCTGACCCGGATGATCGGGGATGTGCAGGTAAACTATCAGCTGGATCACTATAAGTTCGTGCCGGTAGATTATGAACTGACTCCCGAAGACGAAGCCATGCTGAAGCAGCCCGGTTATTACATGTCTTACGGTTCGGATACGGTGATCGAGCAGGATAACCATTCTCTGACCTGGGTCAAGGATGGGGTAAGCTATCACATTCTGGACAGCGGTGCAAAAGAGAACCCCGACACCCTCTTCGCCATGGCGGAAGAACTGATCCTGACCGAATAACAAAAAGCAGCTGCGAAAATGCGAAAAAGGAAAATCAAATTCGTAGGGGCGGACCTTGTGTCCGCCCCCATAAAATGGATTGACAGAGCCTGCTTTCTTTTGTATAATACCCTCAACTTCATAAGACAGTTCGCAACCATCCTGTCTCTAAACAAAACTAGGGAAGTAAGATGGGCGCTTTGCGCTCATTTTTTGTTGGGTGCAGTTTTTCTGCGCCCTTTTTTGCTTCCCGGGAAGGAACCCTCTATGAAAAAACGTGCCCGCTATCTGGCTCAGGCCGCCATTATCGCAGCCCTCTATGCAGTGCTGACCCATTTTCAGAATATTGTGCTGCCGGGCTCTGCCACCTGGGCCATTCAGCTGCGGCTGTCGGAGGCCCTGTGTGTGCTGGCCTTCTTCACCCCGGCGGCTGCCGTGGGCTTAAGCATCGGCTGTCTGATTTTCAATCTGACCTTTGCCGCTGCCCTGCCTCTTGACTTTCTGGCTGGTACTTTGGCCACTTACCTGGCGGCCAGGGGTATGTGGCTTACAAGAAACATTACCGTCAAACAGCTGCCGCTTCCCGGTCTTTTGCTGCCGGCCCTGACCAACGGCATTTTCGTGGGCTGGGAGCTGGCGGTCTGCATCGGC
>JAUMYD010000198.1:224-2265 GCA_030528765.1 Bacillota bacterium | reverse complement strand
TAAAAAGTCCGGTGTTGACTGGGCTTTTTAGACCTGTGGGATCACTCCCACTCGATAATCGAAAGGACTTCAGGTCAACGACTGGCTTCTTCATAGGGGAAAACCTCTCCAGCGATATTACTGGGGTAGTATTTTTTGGAAACATTATTGTACGGAACAATCCTGTGTTCCGGCAGACTGCAGGCGATATCTGTGATCTCTGCCATGAGATATTCACAAATGCGGGATCGTTCCTCTTCAATGGGACTTGCGGAGCAAAAAGAAATGGGCTTCCCCAGGTATATCTTTTTCAGCTGTGGAGCTATATACATGGGAACAAAGGCCAGCTCTCTGCCGGTTTTCCCTTGATAAATCCTCGCAATATCCACAAATTTATCCTGAAAGCCGCAAAGGACATGGGTATGAGGGACATCATGCTCCGGAAAAATAATAATGCTGCTACCCTGCTGAAGCGCGTCCATCGTCCGGCGAAATGTGGTGATCAGCCGCGTATCATGATAAACGGGGATGGTATGGGCATTGTTAAACACGCATACGGAAAGAGGTGCGATCAGATAGGACAGCAGCTTATAAAACCAACGAATGCATCTTGGTTTCCTAGACCAAAAATCTCGAAAAGCATAGGCAGAAACATCTTTCAGGTGCATCATTTCCCCTGCACACCAGATGCAAATCTTTCCCGGATAATACAATTCGCTCGCAATGGGGCCATTCATTTGTGCGTGGTTCCCAGCCACAATCACCGGCTCGTCTGGCAAGTTTTCCCTTCCTTCCACTTCCATTTTTGGATAAAACAAGCGAACGACAGCTTTAATGGTCTTATATAACATAGAAGCACGTTTTTCCTGCATAAAAACACCTCTTCCCCGCTTATCCAAGGCAAATATATTCCCTCTTGCTAAACTGAAACAAAACTCCTGGCTACAGGTGCCACCTCATGATCCGCTCTGTTTCTTTTCAGTTCAGCTTTGTCCCGTATGATGCGTAGGAAGAACTATTTAGAAGAACGATTTATTCAAAAAGGAAGTAAGGCATGAAAAAGGCTGCGATTTATCCTTATAAAAAATGGAGGAAAAACAGGAGCAAAAAACCGGGATATAGGAAAGATGCTACACATCAGAAAATCAGCTCCATGCATACCATATGCCACTGATCTATCCGAAGCACTGTGACCCGATGAAGCTAGAATATTCCAAAACAAACAGGAAGGACAAAGAACTATGCATTCCCTCTACTCAGTGATTCGCAAACTGACAGTTCCACCCGTGTTCGCTGCACTGCTGCTGCTGCTGCTCTATTCTGTATACCCGGAATACTTTGCTTCGTTCTGGAACCTGCTTGCAAGCCTGCTTCTTCTGTGCATCCTGCCACTTCTGGCCTATCCGCTGCAGAAACATATTCCGCGTTTTAAGGATCGCGGCCGGGAAGGGCAACGAAGTCTGGCAATACATTTCTCGGCAGCCGCTTATATACTGGGAACAGCAGTGGCATGGCTGTTCAATGTGCCAGCAGAGCTAAAGCTGATTTACCATGAATACCTGCTCTGCGGTGTGATAATGCTCATAGTCAATAAGGCTTTTAAAGTAAAAGCCAGCGGGCATGCCTGCGGAATTATCGGACCAATTCTTTTGCTGAGCTACTTCAAGCTGCTGATTCCGGCTGCAATAAGCCTTCTGCTCGTGATTCCGGTATATATTTCCAGCATAAAAACAAAGCAGCACAGCCTGCCTCAGCTGCTGGGGGGAAGCATTATTCCGTTTTTTGTGCTTTTCTCCCTGCATCTATTCTTTTGATCCCCCTGCTGTAAAAACCGCATGAACGAAGCAGTGGATATTCTGTAAGAGTTTCATCGAGTATCTTACTTAAGTATCTTAAACTTACCGATTATAGGAAGCTCTTTTGCTCTGCCGCCCGCGGCATTGATAATGCCGAGAACAGATATTACAAGAAACACAAGCCCGACAAGACCGATAATGCTGACGATGAAACCAAGACGCCAAGAAATCGCATAAATAATCGCACTCAAAATGCCGTAAACGAT
>JAUMYD010000198.1:0-214 GCA_030528765.1 Bacillota bacterium | reverse complement strand
TTGGCGTGGAAGCGGGCGAACTTGGATTTTGGTGCCGCAAAAATGGGGATCAACACGAGCCAGGAGAGGTACGCCAAAACACCCATGACCTTGTGCTGCTCGATATCCGCTTTGTCAAAATCGCCGGTGGTATCAGCCGTGTTGTTCAAAGCTGCGATCTTTGCTGAAAAATCGTTCTGCTCACCTGTAGGCTGTGCCTGCTGAGGCTGTGCCT
>JAUMYD010000059.1:4255-9881 GCA_030528765.1 Bacillota bacterium | reverse complement strand
ACTACATCCTGCAGCAGAATAACGGAGAACTGTATCTTGCCCATGGCTACTATGATTATTCCGAAAAAGAGGACCCGGGCTCTGATGACAGCTATATCCGCCGGCTGTATAAGTTAGCACCGCAGAGCCCATCTGCATCATCTTCTGTGAGCAAATGGTTTGATTACCTTGCCGCCCCCAATAAAATGCACTGGGATGGGCCGATTGAAATCACGCTTCCAGAATTTCCGGATGTGGTATTCCGCTGCGAACCCGAAAAAATGGAAGCCATCATTGGCGATGCGCTCATTCCTCTGTATTCTGGGATGCCCATCTGGAACTGCTATTTTTGCGACATCACCGGCGACGGTTTTCCCGAGTTGTGTTCTACAGTCAGTTGGGGTTCAGGTATGATCGATAACCGTGTCATCATCTATGACCATGCAAACGGGGTAAGCTACAGCTTGAAAAACCGTGGAGCATCCGACTATATGCTCAGGCAAAATGAAAAAGATGGGCGATTATATGTAGATAAACGTGCTCCCATAGGTGGCGAACTTTTATCCACCGGGCCTCTTTTGTTTAAGGATGGTCATCTTCAGCTCTTTGGTGAAACCATAGCACCCCTTTCCATAGGAGAGATCACTGATCCAACCGATGACCCGAACTTCTCCTACGACACGGCGGTAGAAATATTCTTTGAGGGTGAGAGCAACGAATATTATTTTGGCGGACTCTACAGCCAGGATGTTATCGTCCATTACACCGATGGCACGCAGGAAGATATCGAAACAGCCCTGAAAACCGGCAGAGCGACCATTGATGATCTAGACAAATTCGGTATTCGCTACTGGGCAGAGCCGAAGGCGGGTTCCCTTGAAGCTGCTATCTCATCAGCGATTCTTGACCACTATGCCAGTGACAAACCGAATGGACTGATCCATGTGGAAAGCCATGTGCTTCTGGCGAATGAGGCAATAAGCGGAACGCCGCTGTTCGGTGCGGATGACCACGCCGAACAGATCACAACGTATCTTCTGGTGCACCATGTAAAATACAGCACTTATGGAGGAACACTGGAAGCCGTAGGCGGCAGCTATGTTCCTACCGCGATCACATTCAAAATCACTGCTTCCGGAGAATATGTTCTGGAGGAATACTGGGAACCGAGAGATGGCGCTTACTACGTAAAAGATATCCGAGACAAGTTCCCTGGTGCCTCTGCTGATGATGCATTGAACGATCAGGCATATATCGAAGATCTAAAGGCTGAGACCTATAATAAAGCCCTTGCATATCAGAGCACTAACCCCAGTCTGGATGTTCGGATCGCTAAGCTGCTCGACACGCTCCATTCTGCAGCGGTCGATTCGTCTAAACCCTTGGATCAGCTCCGGGAGCATGAGGGAGCCTACGAAGAATTGCTGAGCTATGGAAAATACACGCTACATTTCTGCTTTTCGGAGTTTCTGATGGGCGGGCAGGCAGATTTGCGTGGACAGATCATGTCTCTTGCTTGTCAAGATATCATGCTCGCTTGGGGTGAAGCATATATCGTCGACTGGGCTGGCTTAAGCGGGCAAGATTGGTTTGCCGAATTCCGCAGCAATGCAGAGAGCCTTTCTGATCAGATCAACCATGAAGAACTGGAAAAAATGTACCCCGCTGCTTTCCTGCTCCTTCAAATGAGCGACAGTGAATTTATGACCACGCCTGAACTCGGATAAGCCCGAAAAGGAGAAGGAAGAATTAACGCTAGCCATATGTGTTGCCGTGCAGCTCCCGGATGGGAGCTGCACTCTTCTATTTTGAGATCTCGCAGCAATACGGTATACTTCGGAGTATGCAGCTTCACTGGATGAAGCTGGGTGACAGTTTCTCGACGGCAACACACCGGAGCAGGCTTATGATGCCATACTATTGGGTGATGCCATCAACCGCTTCCTGCGCACACTCCCCAACGAGGTACGCAATAGCTTTACTGACAGATACTATTTTTTCGATTCGCTGAAGGATGTGGCCGGGTATTGCGGTATGAGCGTGGGCAAGGCTAAAGAGTATGCTTCGTTGTACCTGCCAAAGTCTGAAAGCACATCTCGTGAAGGAAGGTTTTGATTTATGAGTACAGCTCAAGTGATCGATTTTCTGGTCAGGATCGACGATCTTGTGATTCTGGTCGTAAAAGAGCTGCGCCGCAAAAAAGCCTTCCGTATGGAGGAGATGGGTCGAAATTGCGGCCTGCTTGTGTTCGGAGGCAGCAAGAATCACTGTGCGGAGCAGCTTCGGGCGATATGAAAACTTTCCAGAAGGCGGTTTAGCTGCTAGGAAGGGACTTCCTATCAGCCTGAGACCGGATGGAATCGATTCGCTGATCGCAAGCGTGGCAGTACTTCCTGCCGGCACAGATCTACAGGATATTGCTGATGCAGTTTCTGTTTCCATCAGCGAAGAGGAGGCTCGTCCTATGGAGTATCCGGGGAGATATCTTCCCTCTGCTTTGCCAGAAGGATGTCGCTATGGAAAAGCTGCTCATTATAGAACTATGATGAAGGATATCACAGAGTAGCATTTTCCCGGGTGACCTATAAGAACGAAGACCCTCCCACTCCCACCCCCGAAACTGAAAATGCGGAAACTGTCTCTGAAATGACCGGCAATACCGCATTTTTATGGATGGTTTGGGCCATATTCCGGATACCGACCAGCCGGTATATCTGCCGGAGGAAGTGTCCCTGTCCATCACCAGGAAGTAGGCGGGTCTGGCATCCTATATCGACTATGCGACACCTATATTGACATCGAATAGATGGATATCAGTGCGGAGAATCTGTTTGCTATTATCGAATCCATCAGATAATCGTATGACAATGTATACGCTTATTTCTTCTGAGCAGTCCCCGCCTGGAGCTGCTCTCTTGTTCTGTACACCCGCGATCCATAAGAAAACAAAAAACAGCAGAGTGGCTTATCTAACGCCGCCCTGCTGTTTTTGCACTTAGTTTTTCTTCCCTGCGCTCTATTTTCGAAGCACCTTAAGCCCATGACAGGCAATTGCAGCCCTATGAAAAGGAGCTTCTTTTGCTGCCCTCTCCCAAAACTTTATCTCAGCGAAGCAGGTTCTCTCCGCTTTCCGGGTGGAAAAAATGTAGCGCCTCCAGTGGGAATTTCAAACCAATCCGCTTTCGCGAAGCAAGCCCTGCTTCAAAATTCTCCGCATCCGCGCAGACAACTGCCTTCTGGGCATCCAGTAAGAAATGCAGGTTTACAGTGCTTCCCAAAAGCTCGGAGAATTCAAGTTCTGCCTCAAAGCACTGCCCGCCAGATTCAGAAAACAGAATATCCTCCGGGCGGATGCCAAGAATAAGCTCCACTTCTCCACTGAAAGCCTCCGGAAAACGAGAGAACAGCTGATCCGGCAGAGGCAGAAAGCCGCTGCCCAAATAAATTCTCCATTCCTGCTCCTCCCGCCGAAGCTTTACCCGGAAAAAATTCATCTGCGGTGTGCCGATAAAACCAGCAACAAAACGGTTTTCCGGATGGTTAAATACCTGCTGGGGGCTGCCAATCTGTTTAATGAAGCCATCATGCATCACAACGATCCTATCCCCCAGCGTCATAGCCTCTGTCTGATCATGCGTCACATACACAAAAGTGCTGTTCATCCGCTTACGAAGCTTGATCAACTCTGCCCGCATTTGATTTCGCAGCTTTGCGTCCAAATTGGACAGCGGCTCATCCATCAGGAAAAGTTTTGGCTGCCGCACGATGGATCGACCAATCGCCACCCGCTGCCTCTGTCCGCCAGAGAGAGCTTTTGGCTTTCGCTGCAGCAGATCCGTAATATCCAGCAGCTCCGCTGCCTCATAAACCTTCTCGCGTATCTTCTCCTTTGGCTCCTTCCGTAAATTCAGGCCAAAGGCAATATTATCAAATACCGTCATATAGGGGAACAGTGCGTAGTTCTGAAAAACCATAGAAACGCCCCGCTCCTTTGCAGGAACATGATTCATCAACTGCCCATCAATATAAAGTTCACCTGCGCTTATATCCTCCAAACCGGCGATCATTCGCAGGGTAGTGGATTTTCCACATCCGGATGGGCCGACCAAAACAACAAACTCCCGATCCGCTATCGTCATGGTAAAATCCTGGACCGCATTCACTGTTTTGTCATAAATTTTACATACTTTTTCTAAATGAACTTCTGCCATGGTTCCCTCTAAGCCGAAATACGGCGTTCCAGAATTTTTTGTTTCACATAGCGATGCAGTCTGCAATAGAGTAGGATCAGCAGCAAAACCAGCAAACTTGCAGGCAACAGGGCGAAGAAAAACATGCCCAACAAAAGCCAGCCCATTTTCGTCTCCTGATAACGGGCAGCATTTTCCCAGCTGGGGTAAGCAATACCGCTGTGCTGCATCATTCTTTCCCCCTGTGAGAAAAAGAGACCGGCAATTCGATCCATTCGAAAACGACTGCTGTTTTCAATAATCTCACCGGACTGCCCCAAAGGGAAAAGCTCCTCAACCGTGGCTTTTGCATAATCAGAGAGAGGGCTGGGCATTACGATCTCATAGCAACTGATTGCCGCCGAATCCTGAATCAGGCTGTAGTCCACATAAACAATGGAGGGGGAATCTGCCTCTGCCAGCTTGCTTGCCGGATCCGAGTTCCGCTTAACCACACCGGCAACCACAAAAGGCCTGTTGTCTATAGTTACTTCCATGCCGGCTACATCAAAAGAGCCAAAAAGCGTCCAGGCTGTATTTTCATCTAAAACCACACGATCCTGCATCACATCCCAAGAAGTAAGGTAGCTGCCGGAGCGCAGAAGGAGATTGTGAAAGAAAAAATAATCTTCGTTCACACCCAGGGCAGTAACATTTGCCACCCTGTCCTTATTCCGTAGAGTAAGCTGGCTTTTTGCAGAATAAGCATCTACGTAAAGGCTCTTGCCATCCTCTGCTTCCAAAGAAATCTCCAAAAGCTTTCCATTCAGTTTTTCACGGAATGTGTAAATATCCTCCACACCCAAGGTGGAGTCCACAGGCAGAAAGCAGCTGACCTGCGCATATCGCTCTTCGCTACTGCCATCCCAGATCGGGGCCATATGCTCATGAAGCAAAAGCTTGGCCTCCCAATTGTAAGAGAGAAAAAACGCAAGGGAAATCAGCGCAGAAAGCAGGCTAACACCAAAAAACAGCAAATATTTTTTTTGTTTTTGATTCAGGATTCGTAGTTTCATCGTTAATTCTCGATCAATCTTACCATCTGACCGGGCTCAATAGGCTTAGTCGATGTGGTAAGCACATAATCATAGCTGCTGATGCCTCCGGAAACAGCACTGTTCACATCATCTGTGGCAAGGACATTCACATCCACACGATTGGCATAGTAGCGGTTCCCCAAGGGGGTGCTTTTTGCGGTAACCATCAAAACAAAAGTTCCATTTGCATCCGTACGCAAAGCACTGTTGGGAACGATAACATCATAATTGGCGCTCTTCTGCCCCAGAGAAAGTGTAAGCTGCATTCCGGCAGAGATATCCTCCCCTTCCAAGCGGAACTGCAAAAGCTTTCCCTGGCCCGGGTTTTCCGGGTCATTCTTAATCGCAACCAGCGTTGCCTTTATGGCAGGCCCCCAATAG
>JAUMYD010000059.1:0-4245 GCA_030528765.1 Bacillota bacterium | reverse complement strand
GACCTTTTTTGCCTGCTCAAGGCTAACCGGGAAACTGAGGCTATAACCCAGATCCTGCGCTTCGATAACAGCCATGGCCTCACCGTGAATCGTTTCATTGCCCGCTGTGACATGAATAGCGGTAATGACACCGGGAGCTGCGGCGGTAACACTGGCGGAAACCGAATCCGTTCTCAGTTCATCAACCTTTGCCTGCTGTTCTGCAATTTTTTTCTGCTGATCCGTGAAATTCAAAGAGTTTTTTTGCTGCTCTTTGTTATCCAGCTTTTTCTGTTCTTCCAGATTAAACAGCTTTTCATCCAGCTGCGCCTGGAAGCTTTCCGCGCTGTCTTTGGCGCTCTGCCATTTTCCCTGCTTCTCATTCAGATCAGCCAGTGAAAGCTTGGCCTCATCCAGCTCCAGCTCCAGCTCCCGCAGTTCCTCGGTCAGATCCGCATATTCATCAGAAGTATCGTTTTTAATCGTTGCCTGCAGCGTAGCCAGCTCTGCTTCCAGGCGTGTTACCTCATTATAGGCATTAGCTACATCCGTCTGCAGCAATTCGCTTTCGCCCACGCAGGCATCAGCAGGCCCATTCATATAAGTGATGGCTAAAGCAGCCATATAAACTTCCAGAGGATCGTTCGTAGTGATCCCATTTGCGAGATCAGCTTCCCGGGCCTCTTCCGCAGCCAGGCGAATAGCAGCCATCTCATCCCGGTAAGCCAGCTCTGCGGCACTTAATTTTGCCTCTGCTTCTTTCCGCTGCTTTTTCAGTTCAGAAAGATTCCCGCTGCCGGAGCCACCCAAATCAGAAATTTCCACGTTAAGCTGACGAATCTCAGCCTCCAGCTCTGCTACCCTGGACTCAGCAAAACTAATTTCCGCATCAGAAACATAGTAAAGCGTGCATTCTGCCTGGGAAGCAAGCAGTTTGCTCTGAAGCTGCTCGATCTCATGATTATCCCGCGTATAATCGTCTCCAGAAGCCTCCAACAGAGCCAAACGATAGGAAAGCAGCATGGAATCCAGCTCTGCCTGAGCTGCTTCCAGCTCGCTGCTCTCACTTTCCTCCAGCGTAAAAAGCAGATCCCCGGTATTCACCACATCACCTAGCTGAACGGCAACTGAAGCGACCTTCCTGGTCTCCGGAATGCTGACCTCATAGCTCTGATTGGCGGTAACTGTACCCGTCCCGCGGATCTTGGCATTGATGCTGCCCGATTCTGCATAGCGAACAGCAACTTCCGGGAGAGAATAATTCATAATGGTATTCGAAAAAAGTGTAAGCACCAGCATGAGAGCCAAAAAAGCTATTGCTGCATTTTTCACCCAAGCACGTTTTTGAACCTGTTCTTGTGCGGACATAGTTTTCTCCTTAACCTTTTACTGATCCAGAATGGGTAATGCCTTCCACCAGGTAACTTTCCCCATGCAGGAAGAGCAGCAGAGGTGGAATCATATAGATCGTGGCCACTGCAAAGGCCACACCAACTTCACCGCTATTGATCGTTGAAAGATAAACAGATAGAGGCTGCTTCGTGGCATCTGCCAATAAAATCAGGGGCTGCTCAACCATATTCCAGTAATCGATAAAGACCAGTATGGCAATGGAATAAATAGCACTCCTGCATTGCGGCAAACAAACCCTGGTGAACACCTGCCACTCTGTGGCCCCATCCATAAAAGCTGCCTCAATCAAGGAAGAGGGGATGCGTTTCATGAATTTTGTCAACAGGAAAACAGAAAATGGCGCAAAAAAGCCTGGGAAAAGCACAGCCCAACGTGTATTTAAAATCCCCAGCCACTGTGCCACTAAATAATTGGGCACCAGCATGACTTGATAAGGCATGAGCATGAGGATAACATAGACAAAGAAAATCAACTTTCGAAAACGGCTGGTATATCTCATCAGGCTATAGGCAGCTAATGTTGCGATACCAACCTGCCCCAAAACAATGGGAACAACGAGAATAACTGAATTCCAGAATTTCAATAAATACTCCGGGCTGGCCAAAAGAACAGTAAAATACTGCTTGAATGTTACCATATCCGGTATAAATTTCAAATTCACCTGCTCAGATACATATTTTGTGCTATCCTTCAGGCTATCAAAAATCACTCCATAATTCGAAGACAATTCCGTCTGCGACATAAAGGAATTTGTGAAAGTCAGGATAGTAGGCAGCAGGAAAAGTATAGCAAAGCCTGCTGCCAGCAGAAAAAGTACCGAACGGCAAAAAATACGCTCTTTCTTTTTGTTTTTTACATGTGCCTTCTCACATTGCATCTTCATTTCTCATTCCACATCCTTCCCAAAACGATCCTCGACAAAAAAGAGGATCGCAATGATAGCCACCATCACTATGGCCATAAGGACGGCCGCCGCACTTAATTTTTGGTAATTCAGCGCGTGGAAGGTATTGTTCATAAAGTGCTGCAGGGTATACAGGCTTTCATAAGGATAGCTCCCTGTAAGCAAATAAATCTCACGGAAAACCTTAAAAGAGTTAATCAGGGACAGGATCGTTACAAAAAGGATCGTTGGCGAAAGGTACCGCAGTTTGATGCGGGTAAATTTATACCAGGGAGAGGCCCCTTCAATATCAGCAACCTCAAGAAGATCCTGAGGGATATTGCTCAGGGAAGCCATGAAAAGAATCATGTTATAACCCAGATTCTTCCAGAGGAAAAGCAAAATAACCACGATCTGCGCCTGATCACTTTTCAGCCAGTCTATGCCGCTGCTGCCAAAAAAAGTCAGGATCTGATTGGCAGCACCATTCACATGAAAGAGCACCTGCCAGACCAGAACAACAGAGGCCACGGGAACCATCATGGGGCTCAGGAAAAAGGTGCGGAACTGGCTTTTCCCCGGAATTCGGGACTCCAGCAGCAGTGCCAGCCCCAGGGCCAGCACTACTGCCAGAGGAACAGCCAAAGCAGAAAACATCGCTGTGTTCTTTGCTGCCAAAAGGAAGGAAGAATTTTGAATGATCTGTATATAGTTCTCCAGAAAAACAAAATTCTGCCTTAAGGGGCTATCGATCATGGAATAATAGCATACCACAGCAAAGGGGAGCAAGAAGAACAACAAAACCCCCAATATGCTGGGCCAGAGCATCATAATGCTCACCAGCTGTTCCCTTCTGATATGTATCTTTCGGCGCAATTCTTTCATAAGCAACCTCTGCTAACAAGCTCGAATAGAAGATATATCCTATTCGTTCACATAAATAGATACACGGCTTTGAATGGTTTTTGCTGCTTCTTCTGCAGATTTTTGTCCATTAAAGAAGAGAGCAGCATCTTCCTGGATGATCTCCAGAATTTTGTTGTCATAGCTAACCGTGCTATCGATCAGAGACAGCAGTTTTTCAAATTCATCATACTGATCCTGAGTCATTGCAAAAACTTCGATTTCGCTGCCATCCGCAGTGCTCATGGTATACTGGGGAACGAAAACAGTGGCACCGCTTTCATCCACAACGGTTTCGTTGGTCATGGCATCCTTTACCATCTTATCATAAAGCGCCTTATTCGTGGGGAACTGCCAAGCGGAATCCACCTGATAATCTTCTGTAAACATCGTCCGGATGAAAGCCCAGGCGGCATCTTTATTCTTGGATTCACTGGATATTGCCAAGCTGGTGCTGGGGCTGATGGCACTGCCGCAGCCTTCGGAAGTGGGGAAGCCGATATAAGTCACATCCCCACCCAAGCGGGCAGCAGTGCTGTAAATATCGTCAAAACCATAAAGGTTATAGAACATCAGCATAGCCTTACCCTGCGCAATCAGATCCATCTCATCGATATAAGCTTCTTCTTCAGACCATTCATAGCTTTCAGGGAAGCTTGCTGCAAATTCAAGCAGAGAAATGAAATCCGGGGAATCAAAGCTGCACTTTCCGTTCTCCCAGTCAACATATTTATTTTCATTAAACATGTAACTATAATAAAGGATGGTGTCGCGGGTCACATACGGAGAGAATGCAGATGCCTCCGGATGCGCAGCGGATACTGCTGTCAGATCTTCAAAAGTCCAGCCGGGCTCCGAGCCAACCATAGAGGGGGAGCCGATCAGGGTGTAAATGCTGAAGCTGGGAGTAGCCTGGTACAGCTTCCCGTCGATCTCCATCGCCTTTAAAGCAGGCTGAACCAGATTTTCCCGGGAGAGTTCAGAATCACTGTCAATATAAGGATACAAATCTTCCAGCAAGCCCTTTGCTGCGTACTGGTTTGCAGGGAGGCTGGTAGTATCCAGAA
>JAUMYD010000058.1 GCA_030528765.1 Bacillota bacterium | reverse complement strand
ATTCTGGTTGACCCCATGCTGGCAACGGGTGGTTCTGCCTGCGGCGCCATCAGCCGCCTGAAGGATCTGGGCTGCGGCCATATTCGCATGATGTGCCTGGTGGCCGCACCGGAAGGGGTGGATCGTGTACAGAAAGCCCATCCGGATGTGGATATCTATACTGCTGCTCTGGACAGATGCCTGAATGAAAAAGCCTACATCCTGCCCGGTCTGGGGGATGCCGGGGATCGCATCTTCGGTACCCTCTAAAAGCATGTCGCTGCTCCTGATCGAAAAAACAAAACGGCAGCTCAGTCTCTTTGATGGGGCTGAGCTGCTTTTTCGCTGCCCCATCGGCCTGGGCTCTTCACCCCGGGGCCACAAAAGGCAGGAGGGAGACGGCCGCACCCCGGAAGGAGAATACTTCGTCTGCAGCCGAAACCCCCAAAGCCGTTTTCACCTCTCTCTGGGCTTGAGCTACCCCAATGCCCGGGACGCTGCAGCGGCTCTGGCAGAAGGGAGAATCTCCCCGAAGCAGGCAGAGGCCATCGCAGAGGCAGAGCAGGCCGGTACCCGTCCGCCCTGGGATACGCCCCTGGGCGGGCAGATCATGCTCCACGGGCAGCGTCCCGATGCACCGGAAGCGGTGGAGGAGGATTGGTCTGCAGGCTGCATCCACCTGCGAAACGCGGATATGGAGCAGCTCTGGCAGCTCTGCCCCCTGGGAACGTGGGTCCGCATCCTGCCCTGAGCCGCCGTCGCAAAGCAGAATTGCAAAGCAGATTTGCCTATATAACGAAGGAGGCTTGCTTCCGGCAGTCCTCTTTTTATGCAGAAAAGCACGGCTCCCCGCATACAAAAAGGCAGCTTCCAAAAAGAAGCTGCCTTTTCTTCTGTCTTATATCAAATTTCTGTCTTATATCAAGCTTAGCGGCTGAAGCCGTTGGCCTGATCCTTCAGCAGAACGTCATGGGCACCGCCCTCCACGATGCTGACAGAGCTGACCAGGGTCAGCTTGGCACGGTCACGCAGCTCGGGAATGGTCAGCGCGCCGCAGTTGCACATGGTGGAGCGGATCTTCGCCAGGGTGGTAGCCAGATTGTTATGCAGGCTGCCTGCGTAAGGAACGTAGGAATCCACGCCCTCCTCAAAGCTGAGCTTGGCTGCGCCGCCCAGATCGTAACGCTGCCAGTTCCGGGCGCGGGCAGAGCCTTCGCCCCAGTATTCCTTCATGTAATTCCCATTCACCAGCACCTTATTGGTGGGGCTTTCGTCAAAGCGGGAGAAATAGCGGCCCAGCATACAGAAATCCGCACCCATGGCCAGCGCCAGGGTCAGATGATAATCATGGACAATACCGCCATCCGCGCAGATGGGCACATAGATGCCGGTCTCTTTGAAATATTCATCCCGGGCCCGGGCCACATCGATGACAGCTGTGGCCTGGCCGCGGCCGATCCCCTTGGTCTCCCGGGTGATGCAGATGGAGCCACCGCCAATGCCCACCTTCACGAAATCCGCACCGCAATCTGCCAGGAAGCGGAAACCGGCTGCATCCACCACATTGCCGGCACCGATCTTTACGCTATCGCCATAATGGCTGCGAACGAATTCCAGCGTGCGCTTCTGCCATTCACTGTAGCCCTCGGAAGAATCGATACAGAGCACATCCGCACCGGCTTCCACCAGAGCAGGGATACGCTCCTCATAATCCTTGGTGTTCACACCGGCACCCACGATATAGCGTTTGCTGCTGTCCAACAGCTCCAGGGGCTGCTCTTTATGGGCATCATAGTCCTTGCGGAAAACGAAGGAATGCAGGGTGCCATCCTCCCGCAGCACGGGCAGGGCGTTCAGCTTATTCTCCCAGATGATATCATTCGCTGCGGAAAGGGTCACACCTTCCCGGGCATAAATGATCTTTTCGATGGGGGTCATAAATTCCTTCACCGGCGTTTCCGGGGACATACGGCTGACACGATAATCCCGGCTGGTCACCAGACCAACCAGCTTGCCGCAGGCCGTACCATCGCTGGTCACAGCCATAGTGGAATGCCCCAGACGGGCTTTCAGCTCCAGCACATCTGCCAGGGTGGCATCCACAGGCAGGTTGGCATCGCTGGTCACAAAGCCGGCCTTGGCGTTTTTGACCTTACGGATCATCTCTGCCTGCTCCTCTATGGGCTGGGAGACAAAGATGAAGGAAACGCCGCCTTCTTTTGCCAGCGCCACTGCCATTTTATTATCGGAAACCGACTGCATAATGGCAGAGACCAAAGGGATGTTCATGCTCAGGCTGGGCTCCTCCCCCTGCCGGTAACGCACCAGGGGCGTTTTCAGAGAAACATTCCCCGGGATACATTCTGCGGAGGAGTATCCGGGAACCAACAGATATTCGCTAAAAGTATGGGACGGTTCATCATAATAAAATGCCATAAAGATAACCTCCTAAAATTTATAAATGCAGCAGGAAGCCCCTGGCCTTCCGGAAAGGAAGAAGGCTCCGGCAGGCAGGGAAAAGCCGCCTTTCCGGCGAAAAAAGGCTTCCCGGCAAAATGCCGCGGCAAGCCCCATTCTTCCCCAAAACCTGCGCTTCGTAATATAAAACAAAACTCTGTATTTAAATAATTATAGCATATTTGGAAATGGAAAGGCAATTCCTCCGCAGAGAATTTATCCGGGTTTTTTCCTTCCCTGCTGTTCTTTTAAAATCTTTTCGATCTGCAGGAATTACCACAGGATTTGGAGGATATTTGCCTCTCAGGGCGAAATAATACATTTGAATAAGCGTGTGAGAAATATGGAGGAAGAACATGACAAACATCTTAAAAAAGAGCCTGGAGATCGCCGGGCGCACCCTGACTCTGGAAACAGGCCGCATGGCAAAGCAAGCCAGCGGTGCCGTTTTTGTAAACTATGGGGACACCATGGTCCTCTCCTGCGTGACGATGAGTGAAACCGTCCGGGAAGGCATCGATTTCTTCCCGCTGCAGGTAGAATTCGAAGAAAAAATGTATTCCGTGGGGAAGATCCCCGGCGGCTTCATCAAACGGGAAGGCCGCCCCAGCGAAAAGGCTATTCTCTGCTCCCGCCTGATCGATCGTCCCCTGCGCCCCCTTTTCCCCAAGGGCTTTTATAACGACGTGCAGGTGATCAATACCGTCCTCAGCGTGGATCAGGATTGCCCGCCGGATATGGCCGCCATGATCGGTGCCTCCGCTGCGGTGCATATCTCCAAGATCCCCTTCAACGGCCCCATTGCCGGTGTGACCATCGGCCTGATCGGGGACGAATATGTGCTCAACCCCACCCAGGAAGAGGCAGAGCAGTCCGAAATGCATCTCTCCGTCGCCGGTACCGCCGATGCCGTGATGATGGTGGAAGCCGGAGCCAACGAGATCCCCGAAAGCGTGATCCTGGAAGGCATCATGTTTGCACATGAGGAGATCAAACGCATCGTGGCCTTCATTGAAGAATTCCGCGCCGAAGCTCTGGCCATGGGCCTGGCACGGGAAAAGATCCCCTTCGAAAAGCCCATGCCCGATCCTGAGCTGGAGGCCGCTGTCCGCGCCTCTGCCGGTGATGCTTTCCGGGAAGCCATGAAACGCTGCTCTGAAGAACGCCTTGCCAAGGAGCAAAGGGATGCCCTCTTTGCTGAAATCAAGCTGCGCGTTCAGGAAGAGCTGGCAGAAGCCTTCCCCGAGCAGCAGGAAATCATCGATGGAGTGCTGTATACCATCGAAAAAGAAACCATGCGCTCCCTCATCGCCAAGGATAAGATCCGCATCGATGGCCGCATGACCACGGAAGTCCGGCCCATCAGCTGTGAGGTCGGCATTCTGGCCCGCACCCATGGCTCCGCCCTTTTCACCCGTGGGCAAACCCAGATCCTCAATGCTCTGACGCTGGGCATGGTCTCCCAGGAGCAGATCCTGGACGGCATCGCGCCGGAGACCTCCAAACGTTATATGCACCACTACAATTTCCCGCCCTATTCCGTGGGTGAAGCCCGCCCTGTCCGCAGCCCCGGCCGTCGGGAGATCGGCCATGGCGCCCTGGCAGAACGCGCCCTGCTGCCGGTGATCCCGGATGAAGATCAGTTCCCCTATTCCCTGCGCCTGGTCTCGGAAGCCATAGAATCTAACGGTTCCACATCCATGGGCAGCGTCTGCGCCTCCACCCTGGCGCTGATGGATGCAGGTGTTCCCATTTCCGCACCGGTTTCCGGCTGTGCCATGGGCCTCATCAAGGAGGGGGATGATATCACCATCCTCACGGATATTCAGGGCATGGAAGATTTTCTGGGCGATATGGATTTCAAAGTGGCCGGCACGGAAAAGGGCGTGACCGCCATCCAGATGGATATCAAGATCCCCGGCATCGATCGGGAGATCCTCACCCGTGCACTGGCACAGGCCAGAGAAGGCCGCCTTTTCATCATGGGCAAAATGCTGGAAGCCATCAGCGAGCCCAGAGAACAGCTCTCTCCCTACGCACCCCGTATCATCACCATGCAGATCAATCCGGATAAGATCCGCGAAGTCATTGGTTCCGGCGGCAAGGTCATCAAGAAGATCGTGGAAGCCACCGGCGCACAGATCGATATCGAGGATGACGGCCGTATCTTCATCGCCAGCGTGGATGGGGCCATGGGCGATAAGGCTATGCAGATCATCAGCAACATCGTGGCAGAACCCCAGGTGGGCCAGATCTATAAGGGCACAGTGGTCAAGATCATGGAATTCGGTGCCTTTGTGGAGATCATTCCCGGCGTTCTGGGCAGCTCCGGCAAGGACGGCATGGTTCACATCAGCGAGCTTTCCAATAAACGCGTCAACAATGTGGAAGATGTTTGCGCGGAAGGCGATGTGATGTGGGTCAAGGTCAAGGCCATTGACAAGGCCAGCGGCAAAGTGAAGCTTTCCCGCAAGGATGCCATGAACGATATGGGGCTGGAGGTTTAATGCGGCCCCCGCATTTTAAACATTGGAAAAAAGCCGCTGCGGAACTTTTGTTTCCGCGGCGGCTTTGTGCTTTTTGCGGTGCAGAAAGCCCGCAGGATATTCTCTGCCCGGATTGCCGGCGGGCAAAGGAAAATCTGCGCAGCTGTCCCAGCTGTGCCACTTTTCTCTTGCCCACAAAGCCAAAGGATCAACCCTGCAGCAGCTGCCGCAGCCTGCAGCGCCCCTTCCGCCGGGCTCGGGCAGCGCTTCCCTATGAGGGCCTGCTCCGGCAGAGGCTCCTTGATTTCAAATACGAGGGAGACAGCTCCCAGCAGGCATATCTCCTTCCCCTGCTGCAGGAGACTTTTTCCCGCAGCTTTGCAGAGCTGCAGCTGGATCTGCTGCTGCCGGTGCCGCTTTCCGCGCAAAGATACCTTGAACGGGGCTACAACCATGCAGAAATGCTCAGCTCTCTGCTGGCAGCGGAGATCGGGCTTCCCCACCGGCCGGAGCTGCTGATCCGCAGCAGGAACACTGCCCATCTGGCGAAGCTTTCCCCGCAGCAGCGTTTCCGGGAGTTGCGAGGTGCATTTTTTGCAGAACCGGGCTGCGCGGGCCGCAGCATCCTGCTGGTGGATGATATTTTCACCAGCGGCGCCACTGCCTCTGCCTGCACGCAGGCTCTGCTGAAAGCCGGTGCGAAGGCAGTTTATGTGCTGACCGTGGCTGCAGGCTGGGATCCGGGAGATGGGCAGTCTTAAGGCCCCTTCCAGGGGCTTCCGCAGGGCAAAGCAGTTACCCTCCACTTTTTCCGCCGCAGCCCGAAGTGGACAGAGCATAAGCATATTTACATGCAGAGCGCATTCCTGCGCTCTGCTTTTTGTGCAGAGACGGGGGAAAACACAAAAAAAGCCGGCAAAGGGCGTCGGCAGCACGGAAGAGACCTCTTGCCTTCCCCGGGAAATTCTCTGCCTCTAATATAAATATTCATACAAAGTTTCGCATTATTTTTAAAAAGCATGCCTTGTTCTCCTTCCCGGGCAGCAAAACCTTTTATTGCATTTTTATTCAGCGCACATCTATGTCTGCAAAGCTGACAGCCGCCCAGCCGGAAAAAAAGAGACAGATTTCCTTTCCCAAGACAGCAGATGCCAGAAGGAAAGCCCGGCTGTCTATCCGGAGCTGCCGTTCAACCCCTGCTTCTCAGCAAAGCAGGGGCTTTTCTGTTGCTTTTCCTGTTTCAGCATATCGCCGCAAGACAAGGACTGCAAAAAAGCAGCGCTGAAGCATCGCCACCACTTTTTTGTTTAAATCCATCCGCGCAAGCACTCCCCTTCGGGCTCCCGGCGAAGGCCACGGCTCCCGAAAAGCCCGGAAAAGAGCCTCTGCTGCGAAAGCAAAAAGCAAGCATATATTTCTTATTTTTATAAAAAAATACTACATAAAAATTACATCAAGCTGTTGACAGGAGCCAAAAAGCGTGCTATGGTAAATATGCATTTCGACTGTATCTTCGGATCGCTGCATACCCCTGTCCGCTCCCCGGACAAATTCAAATCAGAAAAGGATGATTACAATGAAAAAACTCCTCTCGCTCCTGTTGACCCTGGCTGTTCTCCTCTCCCTGGCTGCATGCGGCAGCGGCAGTGATGAAGGCTCCCTGACCATTGAAGAAGGCAAGCTCATCATGTCCACCAATGCTGAATTCCCCCCTTATGAAATGAAGGCTGATGGAGAGGGTGTTTTCAATGGATTCGAAGGCATAGATGTGGAAATCGCCCTTGCCTTGGCCGATAAGCTGGACTTGGAGCTGGTCATCGATGATATGGGCTTTGATTCAGCCCTGCTGGCCGTGCAGGAGGGCCGCTCCGATATGGTGCTGGCCGGCCTCACCTATCGGGAAGACCGGGACGAAGTCATGGATTTCTCCACCAGCTACGCCACCGGCGTTCAGGTGGTCATCGTGAAGGAAGGCTCTGCCGTGAACATGGATAATCTGGGCGAAAAAATGATCGGCTGCCAGCTGGGCACCACCGGCTACATCTATGCTTCCGACTCCGTGGAAAACGGCGGCTATGGCGAAGAGCATGTGCTGGGCTACGAAAACGGTGCGCTGGCAGTCCAGGCCTTGCTGAACGGCCAGATCGATGCCGTCATTATCGACAATGGCCCCGCCCAGGCCTACGTGGAGACCAATGCAGGCCTGAGCATTCTGGAAGGCGATTGGGTCACGGAGGAATACTGCCTGGCCGTTGACCAGGGAAATACTCTGCTGCTGGAAAAGCTGAATTCCGCGCTGGAGGAGCTCATCGCTGATGGCAGCATCCAGAGCATCATTGATAAATACATCAAGGATTGACCTCTGCCGGAAAGGGAGCGGCAGGCCGCTCCCTTTTTTGGCTTCTCATCAAAAAAAGACAGAGAGGAGCACCTATGGATTTCTGGGATAGACTGTTTGCCGCCCTGCCTGCGGTGGAGGAGCGAAGCTTTCTGGAAAGCTTTTACGGGAAATTCTACCGCGCCTGGTTTGAAGAGGATCGCTGGCTCTCCTACCTGGAGGGCTTATCCACGACCGTCAAGGTAACTATCTTCGCACTGGCCATCGGCGTGCTGCTGGGCGTTCTGGTAGCCATGATCCGCACCGCCCATGACCAGCAGCAGATCGGAAAAGGCAATCCGCTGCTGTGCCTGCTCAATGGGATCTGCAAGCTCTATGTCACGGTCATCCGGGGAACCCCCATGATGGTGCAGCTGATGATCATGGGCTTTGTCATCTTCAAATCCAGCAGAAATTTCACCATGGTGGGTGCGCTGACGCTGGGCATCAATTCCGGCGCCTATGTAGCGGAAATCATCCGCGGCGGGCTCATGTCGCTGGATCCGGGGCAGATGGAGGCAGGCCGTTCTCTGGGGCTTTCTTATCTGGATACGATGCGCTTCATCGTCATCCCACAGGCCTTCAAATCCATCCTCCCTGCGCTGGGAAACGAATTCATCGTGCTGCTGAAGGATACCTCCCTGATCTCGATCATCGCAGGCCGGGAAATGGTGTACTGGGCACGCGCCATCATTGGCAAAACCTATGAGCCCATGTTCCCCTATGTGATCACAGCTCTTATCTATCTCATTATGGTGCTGGGGCTCAGCTGGCTCCAGAGCAAGCTGGAAAGGAGGCTGCGGGCAAGTGATCGAGATTAAAAACCTGTCCAAATCCTTTGGGGACCAGCTGGTGCTGGACAATATCTCCGAGCACATTTACCCCGGGGAAAAGGTAGTGATCATCGGCAGCTCCGGCTCCGGGAAATCCACCTTTCTGCGCTGCATGAATCTGCTGGAAACACCAACAAAAGGCAGCATTATCTTTGATGGCAGTATTATCACAGATCCCAAAATGAATATTGATCTGCTGCGGCGGAAGATGGGCATGGTTTTTCAGAATTTCAATCTCTTCCCCAATATGACGGTCCGCAAAAACATTACCCTGGCCCCGGTACAGACCAAGCTGATGTGCCAGGAAGAAGCAGATGCAGAAGCCATCCGCCTGCTGCAGCGGGTTGGGCTGGAGGAAAAGGCAGATGCCTACCCTGCACAACTCTCCGGTGGACAAAAGCAGCGGATCGCCATTGTTCGGGCACTGGCCATGAAGCCAAAGCTGATGCTTTTTGATGAGCCCACCTCCGCACTGGATCCGGAAATGGTGGGTGAGGTTCTGGAAGTCATGAAGCAGCTGGCAGAGGAAGGCATGACCATGGTAGTGGTCACGCACGAAATGGGCTTTGCCCGGGAGGTGGGAAGCCGGATCCTTTTCATGGATGAGGGCCATGTCGTGGAGCAGAATGCACCCGAAGCGCTCTTCGCCAAGCCCCGCTCTGATCGGCTGCGATCTTTCCTGGAAAAAATCCTCTGAGAACCGGCCGAAAAATCAGCCCCATAACAGAAAAAAGCAGGCCCGGCAGATCAAAAATGCCGGGCCTGCTTCGTCTTTGCGCCGGAGGCAGGATCGCGGCAGCCAGGTCATCCCGATAAAAAAACGTTAAGGATCGAACATTGCAGCACCCTAAGCGTTTTTGCAGTAGATAAAGCAGAAGACGAAAATCTTACCTCTCCTTTTGAGAGAGCAGGGCGAACGCAGCGAGGCCGAAGAGGAAATTCATACGCAGAGCCCGGCCCCCTCAGGCAGCTTCGCCGCCCAGGGAGAGGGAGGCAAAAAATGGCTGCCGGGCAGCAAGGCTTCTTCCACGGATCCAGATTTTGCCACGGGGATCCTGCCGGGGCTGCCTGCCCCAAAGCCGGCTTACATAAAAAATGGAGCGCAGTTCACACTTTGTGATGCGCTCCATTACGTATTTTATGAACAGCCGCCAAACAAAGCAGGCTTTCTTTTACGGGCAAATCTTCAGGGCCAAGCCCACCCCCTGGGCTTCGCCCACATCATTCAGCCGTTTCCATCCCATCCTGCAAATAATCGTGCAGGAAAAGCATATCGATCTGGGCAGAGCCGATCACCACCGGCCCTTCCGCAGTGCGGATCAAAAGAACGTCCCCTGCGTATTCCTTATCCAGGAAGAGCTGATAGCTTTCCCCGGGCAGGCCGCCGTCCTGGTAAATCCCTGCGTAGAAGCTATTCTTTTCCTTTGCTTCCACAGGGCTGCCCATTTCAAAGGGCTCAGCCAGCCAATCCACAGAGTCCAGCTGCGCAAAAAGAAGCTCCGTCCGGGAATTGGCTCCCCGCAGGATCACGGAATCCTCCAGATATTCTGCGGTGATGCTGCGCCCCGGAAGGATATTGCTGATCACCACGATGAAAACCGCGATCAGCACGGCACCCCGCAGCAGGCGGTTCTTCTGGGCCTGAGCCTCTTTGGCCTTTTCCTCTTCCTGAGCCCGGCGCAGTTTCTCCTCCCACGCCTTATTCTCTTCGGTTTCCAGGGTCTTTCTTTCTTCCTGTTTCAGGCTTTCTTTTTCCAGGCTTTC